>NZ_CP066309.1 GCF_016406105.1 Brevibacillus composti | reverse complement strand
GGCAGAGTGTTCCCGCACTCTGTCGGTTTTATTTTTCCCGCTTTTGGCTAAACATTTCACATTGAATATCAAATATTTAACCAGATTTGAGTCCATCATATCATGTCGGCGTACCAAATTCAAAACGTCTTTTGAAGCCTTTCAATGTACTTCAACGTACTTCACTTAAATATCTTTTTCCACCAGGGACGGTTCTCTTGCTCACGGATCGCCGCGATTTCCTTCCGAACCTCTAAAATGCTGCTCATCGCTTCATCCAGTCTTTTGCTTCGCTCTAGTTGGTGCGCTTGCTCGTTCCGGAGATCTGCAATTTGTTTTCGCAGCTCCCCAATCTCTTGCTTCTGGTCGGCCATTGTCTGCATGGCAGCGCTGAATTGAGTAAAAAGCATGTGGAGCTGCTCAGAAGGAACGAAAAGTTGTTGCTGCTGCGCTGCTGCTGTGGTCATTGCGGTTTCGTCATGAAACTCTACCGTTCTAGAAAACACGCGGCTTAGAGCCTCTTCAATATCCGTTGCGGTTTCGTTGCGCTTGAATGCTTCCGCAATAAACCGCAGCACTTCCGCAGCCTCGGGGAGGTATCGCTTTTTTCGGCCTTCGCCTACGAAGGGAATGAATGGTTCAAAGCGATCACGGTAGAAACGAACCGTAGATTCAGGAATCCCTAGTTGCTTTGCGATCTCTGCGATAGTTAATAATTTGCCGTCCATATTTTCACCTTCAAAAGGGAGTCATGGTTGTTGTTATTTGACGCTGGCTTAGACATTCCTCCAAAAGGAGTTGCTTAATAAGCAGCTCCTTTTGTCATGGAGATCAACTGAGTGAAGTACATGCCATAAAAGACCGTTAGCAGGATAGAGATCACAAGCATTTTGGGTTGGAAAGCGTCCCATTCAATAACTCGTTCTCTTTTCCCCTTCTTTTTCACAGTGATCTGGACGGAGTTGAAAGTGAAATAGTAGGTGATGAATAGGGCTAGTGTCAGGACAGATAAAATCATCCAATGCAGTATTAAAGCCATACATATCCCTCCTTTCGCCACGCCCCAAGGGGCGGGCGACCAGGGCAGCGCCCTGGACTGCAATTCGCTCGGCGCTGGCCAGGCCAGCCAACGAGGTTGGCTGGGGACTTTCCAGCTTGGTGTTCATCGCGCTCGTCAAGGGTTGCGCTACGCCGTCTGCGCCTTATGCTCCCTCGCTGCGCTCAGTCCGCTAATGCTCGCCGCCCTTGACGAGCTGCTCTGGGTTCATTCTCCTTCTTCTCCTGTCCCGTGTTCCCGTTCGAATTGTTTTCGCAACCGGCGATTCTCTTCCGGATCGCCAGTGCACAACTTGAAAAAATCGAGGCCGGTTTCTTCGTACATCTGCTGGAGAACATGTTCAAGTGTCTGTCTATCTTTCCGATGGGTGGGAAACGGAATTACCTTGTTCAAACAACCAGCTCCCTCAGAAACAAATTCCCAAGCGCTTGCGAATTTGAGGTAATGCTCCTTTGTTGATTATAGCTGCTCTTTCTCTAGTGATTCAGTTTTTGCTCTGTATTTGCAGCCTCAATTTTGGCATTTGTTCCTTTACCTTCTCACTTATAGACTTAGCGACCAGCTCTGCTTCTTCTACACTCTGAATGTCACACCACTTCTCGAAAATAGCCCCGATCTGGATGAGCTTCCGAGTGCGTTCCTTTCGCTCCTTTTGTTTCACCCGCGTTTCAATTTGTTGCTTTTGTGCGCGGAGCTGAACAATCTTTTGTTCAATCTCCTGCAAGCGTTCTGTTTCGCTTTTTCGAGCCATCTTCTCTCCCCCTCATCCATGCCTTTCCCACATGCTACCACTTTTTACATCGAACGAGCAATAACGCCTATTCTTGCCGAGCAGCTTGTGGTAAAATTATCCCGAGCGTAATGCGAAGGGCGCACTTATACATCGCTGCGCGATGTGTGCGGCAGGGGCTTTCGCCCCTTGCAACCCCGTCACGCCGTTGGCGTGAAATCGCTATGAGCGATTTGGAGGGATAAGAGCATGGCCTATTCAGATGAGCAATTAGAGAATTCGTTGCGGAACGCGAAGGCTTCCCTGGCAGTAGAAGGAATGATCGTTACTGACGAAGATGAAAAGCTGATTCGAGCAGCACTAAAAGCCGAGATTACGCACGAAGAATTTTTACGAATCGCGATGGAACGAGCATCGAAAGCAAAGTGATGAAAGGAGGGGCAAAGGCGTGGCGATCTATCATTTTTCGGTACAAGTTATTTCTCGCTCTCAGGGACGCTCTGCTGTCGCAGCAGCGGCGTACCGGGCCGGTGAACGACTGCAGGATGAACGGTACGGCCATACCTATGACTACACGAAAAAGAATGTGGCGGAACGTGCAATCGCTGCGCCGGAAAATGCCCCTGCCTGGGTAAAAGACCGCGAACAACTGTGGAATGCCGTGGAAGCTGCAGAGAAGCGCAAGGACGCGCAGCTCTGCCGAGAGATCAATATCGCGCTCCCGCGCGAGCTGACGGCTCTGCAGCAGAGAGAACTTGTTTCGACGTTTGTAACCGAACAATTTGTAAAGCGTGGCATGATTGCGGACGTGGCCATCCACCGAGATAATCCGGAAAACCCGCACGCCCATATCATGCTGACGATGCGGGAAATTACGCCGGCCGGCTTTGGCCAAAAGGTACGTGAGTGGAACGACAAGGGGCTCCTCGAGGCATGGCGTGCGGAGTGGGCCAATTACGCCAATCGCGCCCTGGAACGAGCCGGTTCCCAGGAACGCATCGATCACCGCAGCCTGGAAGCCCAGGGCAGCGACCGGCTGCCGACTGTTCATGAGGGACCGCATGTACGTCAGATGGAAAGCCGCGGCATCCGGACGGATCGAGGCGACCTCAATCGTGCTGTAGCCGAATACAATGGGCTTGTCGTGTCACTTGCAGCGTACCGCAGGGAGAAGGACGCCCTGGTAAAAGAAACGGCTCCTAGGGCCAATGTAGCGCCTGTGGAGAGCAGCCAGAAACAGGTTGCGGTTCTGATTGCGAAAGGGAAAGAAATCAAGGAGCAAATTGGTCGCATCGATGCGGATCTCAACCGGATCGAGGAGCGCTTGCGGTACTACAACGAACAGCAGCAGCGTATCAGTGATCGCGTTCGATTGGAGAAGCAGCTCAGTGATATGCAGCAGCAGGGGCGCAGTTTCTTCGGGCTGTATAACAAGAACAGCAAAGACATTGCGGAGCTGACACGGAAAATAGAACGCCTGGGCGAACGTATCCAGGAGCATGGCCGCTTTGCGCCTTCCGATCAGGAAGCCGTGGAGCTGCAAGCCCAACAAAAACAGCTTGAGCAGACGAAAAGAGAACTGTCTGGTCAATTCTTTGCCGTCCGCAATAAAGTGGAGCAGTTGAAGGCGGGACAGGAAAAAATAGAAACCAAGACCGTTACCGCAACGCTACGTCAGGTGATTTTGCATCTGAAAGACAAAGCGACTGGCGTTCCTGTCCGTTATGTAGAGGACGATCTGGATAAGCAAGTGGAGAAAGCGCGGTTTACCAATCGTGGCGGTGTAGAGCAGCTTCACTACCGGCTGCAGGATGGCACCGAGCGCAACGTGCTCTTCCAGAACCTGCACATGACGAGCCAGCAGCGTGATAGTATTTTCGACATGATCGGTGCAGCGATCAAAGGAGTAGAGCGCGCCCAGCAGCGTGACGAGGCAGATCGTCAGCGACAGATGAAGAAAAAACGAAGAGGGATGGAAAGGTAAATCTCCCTCTCTTTAGCCTGGAAAAATAGCGTCAAATCAAGGAGAAATTAATATCGTATACGGCTGCGTATCGTTTTTGGCAGGGAAATCATCACTAAAAAAAGGGTAGATAGTACGAATAGAAGGGAATCGTGTTTTCTTTCACCTTTATAATTTTCCGGAGTTGGAAGGTGCGGAACTAAGCATTGAGCTGCAATAAAAAGGAGCCGCACGGCTCCTTTTTACTTACGATCCAGTATGTAAAAAGTGATCACACCATCTTGTTGCATTTGATAACTCAATTTAATATAATGTTATCAAAGATAACAAGGGGGTCGTGATGATCATGATCATGGTGAGTAACGCTGAAATCGAAAAACTGTTTGGGTGGAAAAAAGGCAAGGCAGGAGTTTATGCCGGTAGAAACATCCTGCCCAACCCAGTACAAGTCCTGTCTTGTGGCAGGCTATGGAATCTTGAGGACATCCTGTTTACAGCAGCAGAGCGTGGATGGGAAGTCAACCAAGAAGCCCTGCGAGAGATCCACAAGTCTGTTGTCCAAAGCACACCGGATACTAAAGAGGTGTTACAAGCAGAGATTAACAGCATGCGAAATCACTTGCGAAGCCTACAGGATGAAATCGAGAAAAAGCAGAAGAACCATCAAGATTTGGACGATGCTTCTAAGGCCCTCGAGCGCCAAGTAGAACAACAACGTGCAAAGCTGGTTTTCATGCAAAACGAAGTTGCCGAACGCGAAACAAAAGTAGATCGGCTACGTGATGAAGAAAAACGACTTGATGAGTGGATAACAGTTAAACGAAATGGTGTTATAAAAGATAACAAAAACTAAATTAGATGCTGGAGTCCCTTTGCTTTGCCAGGGTTTTTTGTTTCTAGGGGAGATCCGGGAGTGGTGGAGAGCTGAACCTAGAAGTGCAATAAAAAAAGAAGAACCCGACCACAAATCGGATTCTTCTAACCGCTAGATGAAAGGGTAGGTGGGGTTGTCCACTTCCCTACCCAATCAATATTAGTCTATCCCTGGCCTAAAAAAATTACAAGGACGAGCGACGATTCTAATCAAGAAGGAATTGGGAAAAATTCCTTGACTCTGTCATAGAACCATGGTACCATGGTTCTATGAAACGTGGAAGGAGGACCGAAAATCGAGGAAGAAAAGGCGTACAAACCGATAAAAACCTATATCACAGATGAGCAGCACGAAGCCCTACGAAAGTTGGCTTACGAAACCAAACAAAGTATTGCCGAACACATAAGAATTGCTTTGGATTTGTACTTGAAACAGCAAAAATAACAGGACGTTCCCCCAAGCCTCGCAAGCAACAGGAACGTCCATAGGAGGTCTCTTGTATGAAACCTAGTTCTATTGTATCGAGCAGAGTCAAAAAAGCCAACAAAGGGAGACAGAAACATTCAATGACTCCCTGGAGGATCGTTTCTGCAGACGGTTACGATGTTCTACAATTTCGCGGTCAGTTTGATCCTAAACATGCTCCCAAAAATACTCGTTTGATTATTGCTGCTCCGGATCTGCTTCTATCGTGCGAGATGGCTTTAAAATTATTAGAAAATCCCGATGTAAACAGTAGGGAGCGAAATAAGGTAATTGAGCAGCTTCGTGCTTCAATCACCGCAGCTACCAGTTCAGTGAGCAAGTCGGTGAATGTAGGAGCTGCTAACCTATGAAAAAACACTCTCCGGAAGAACGTTGGGGGGATCTGATCAGACAAGAGGCAAACATGCGAGAAATCACGGGAAGCCTCTTTGCACAAAGACAGATTGAGGCGTTTCTACGGCAGCATGCTGTTACCCCGCGCTTCTTTTTTGGTAGTCCTCTTCTGGAGGGCTTCGCAATCATCCACGATCAAATCCCCTATGTAGTTATAAACAAAAAACTGTCTCCCGAAATCCAGATTCATGTTGCAAAACGGGAGCTGGCACACATCCAGTTAGGCCACTTAACCGAAGGGCAAAGCAGCCTTTTCCTCTCAGAACTTCAAAAGTATCAGGCTGAAATAAAAGCAAAGATCCAACCCGACAGGGAACTAGAGGAGAGAAGGAGCCTATGAAAACGTTCTTCAAAATTGCATTTGCAGTGTTTTTAGCGTTTGGTATCACTGGACAGACGCTAGCAAATGAATCAAAACCAATTAGCATTAAAGTGGACGGTGTAGTCGTTAATCTTCCAGACGCTAAACCATTCATTGACCCGGCCACTAACAGAACAATGGTGCCGATCCGTTTTATCAGCGAAAAACTCGGAGCCAAAGTGGAGTGGAATGAAGCGATTCAAACAGTGAAGATTGACCGGAACGGCAAGCAGATAACACTTAGGATCGGGGAGAAGAAGGCAACCGTTTCTGGAAAACAGATCACTTTTGATGCGTCTGCCATCTTAAAACAAAACCGTACCTTTGTGCCTTTACGGTTCATTAGTGAGGCTTATGATGCCCAGGTGGACTGGAAGGCAGCCGAACGTCTGATTTCCATCCAGACAAGGACACCAGTCATAAAGGACGCGTCCGGCCGAAATTTTCCGGTCGATAACAAAGACAAGCGCTTCCAAGCATTCCATCAGGGGCTACAGATTAAGAATGGAGTGCTGACAGGAACAGTTCCTCAGAATGGGCCCGGCTTGTATGTTGGTTGTCAAATTTACTTTAAACCGGGGCATAACCCAATCGCTGTTGTAGTTCAACCGGGAGAAAGTTTTTCATACAAGGTAGAGGAGATAAACGTACTCGGGATTACTATCATTGACCAGGCTAACAAGAAAGTTCTGGCTTCTTACACTTATCGTGATTTGCCTGCTCTAAACGCAGATGAGGATAAGCCAGCAGGAGGGCAATAAACGATGAAAAAAGGATTGCTTATCGCCGTTACACTTTCATTTGCTGTCCTAACTGGCTCCCTTGTTTATAGTCAGATAGGAAAACCTCAATTGCCGGAATCAAAAGAAGAACCTATAGCTACAACAGCAAGCGATCCCTTGGAGGGTTACAAAGGCCTCGAAAACGTTCAACCTATTCAGTCAGTCCAAGTAGGTGGAACTACACAAAATGGGGTTACTTACGGGGGAATAGCTTGGAATGGTTTGGTTGTAGGGTACACCGGAAAGTACAAGCAAATAGCAGGTTCATCACAAGTTTTGATTCCTCGTCTTGGTGGAGATACTTTCGGATTAATTGAGACAAATGTAACAGTGAAACGCTTGGGGTATAACGGACAAGTAGTACAAACCCTGACAGGGAAAGCTTTGGTCTTTGCTTCGTTAAGAGATACAGTAAATGCCGGTTATGTTATGGTCAGCCAAGAACAAGCCCCACAATGGGTTAAAGTATTGAATGGTAACCCTAACTATGTCTTTGACCCTAATAGGAGTAATATTTACAGCTATAAAATCACAGATCAAAAAACCATGACTGACTACGTAGCCTACAGTCTTGCTGACCTGGCCATTGCAAGCGGAGGAGCTGGAGATCCACCGCCTGGGGATGGTTTAACGAAAATAAATGATGACCTGTATCTCAAACGGGACGGCTTCAAAGCGACACCACGGCCAGTAGGTGGTATATCTGTCGGACCAGCAGTGCAATCACTTGCGGCAGCACCTATGGCATCAACGTTAGCAGCTACCCCTAATACGGCATCTCGATCATTATCTGCAGCTTCTTCCGATGGGATTCCGTCAGGTTTAAAACCAAGATATGTTGACGAATCAGGAAAACACTTCGCGGATATGGAGGATCTGCTCCTCGTTTTCGGAAAGTTTGATGGTCTGGAAGATAAACGATACCCGATGGTCTTTAGTAAAACGGGAGAAGAGATCTACGAAGTAAAAAAGTTAGAGAAGGAGAAGGTAACCATAACCGTAGGCGGTCAGATCGGGAAGATAATACGAATAGAAGGGAACCGTGTTTTCTTTCACCTTTATAATTTTCCGGAGTTGGAAGGTGCGGAACTAAGCATTGAGCTGCAGTAAAAAGGAGCCGCACGGCTCCTTTTTACTTACGGTCCATAGTGTTTAACATTATTTGACTTTGTTAAACCCTTATGGTGTTTCACCTGTAAAATAGCCAGTAAAATCATTTGTAAAATTGACTGTCACTAATAAACCTCAAAGCCTTATAAGATCAATATTTCTACGATTTACTTGGTTACTAGAAAACATCCTTTTTTCATCACTACAGTACGCAAAACTAACGCAAGACAAGCCAGGAAACATTTGCTAGACTTGAAGAAATGAGAAAAACCACCCGATGACTTTGGCCGGTCTGGGTGGCTCTCAACACTAGGCAGCAGCCTACCCCCAAGGGAGTAGTACGCCCTTTTCTTTTAAATTGTTACGCTTATCGTAGCATGGGGTAGGCTCTCCTGCAAGAGAAAGGGAGAGACAATTCAATGGATTTAAGGGAATTTTTGCTTTGGGAACAAGCGACACGCGACTGCATCGATGTAAAAAAGATTTACGTTGACATGGCCGACGACCTGGTGGCCGGTATCCTGCTCAGCCAGATCGTTTACTGGAACCTTCCAAGCAAACAAGGAAAAACGAAGCTGCGCGTGGAGAAGGATGGCTATTTGTGGCTGGCCAAGGGACGTGAGGACTGGTGGGACGAGTGCCGGATCAAGCCGCGTCAGTTCGATACTGCCTTTAAGAAGCTGGAAGAACAGGGATTGGTAGAGAAAAAAACTTTCAAATTTAACGGAGATCCGACCATCCATATCCGCATCCTCTGGGACAAGTTTCTGCCTAGGCTTCAAGAATTACTTTATCAGCTTGAAGTGGCCGCAACCGTTTCCGTCGAGGAAGAGGCGAACCACGAAACCCTTGATTTTGCTGGTTTTTACAAATCCGTTAAAACGGATTTACAGGCACAAACCCTTGAAAATACTGGTTTTCACGAATCTGTAAAAACGGAATCACAAATCCGTGAAATCGAGATTACAAATCCGTTAATTCCATTAACAGAGAATATATACATAGACTCAAAGATTGAGAGAGAGAGAGAGGAACGCACTGACGCTGCGTTCCCCCCTGCCCAATCTGATAAACAGTTAGAAGAAGAATATGAACTGCTGAAAGAGATTGCTTGCCGAATCTTTGGAATGCCTCGTGCTGAACAAGTCGATATAGAGAGTATCTGGAACCACTGGCATAATCGTTTTCCCCAGTACGATCTCACTCATCTGTACGCCGTGATGAGAGCTACCCAGCAAACGGCTCGAATTCGTGACGATCTAACCGGTATTATTGTGAAACGACTACCAAACGCAAAAGCAGCCTTAGTTCCAGTAAAGCAACAAGCCATGGATTACATAGCAAGTCTACGGAGAGAAGCGAAACGCGCGTAAACCGATTCTAACGGGGTGTATTTGCATTTTAAGATGCCAGGTGTATTTCGTTATGGGTCGATCAAGAAAAACGGCAAATAGAGGCAATTACGGCCGTCTGGTAACGTGTCGCTTACATGAGTAAGGGGGATTAGGCGTGAAAATTTATGATCTCGTGCTACAGCAGGGTCAGGTTATTCTGGAGAAAAAATTCAATCCCAAGAAAAATGTTTGGGTTTTTTATTGCGGCCAATGCCATGCAAAGGTAAGCAGGGATATACAGGAAAATTATTATGTCGGCTATTGGAGATCGGAAAATCAGGTTGATGGTCGTATGTACGAAAAAAGGTTTTGCTCTGAGGAATGTGCTGAGCTGGGCATTAAGAGAGAGAGGTTCCAGTCTTGGCGGCTTCCAAGACAACAAGATGGAACGAAACAGGAGTTTCACCACATCCTGTGTGAGTTACGACTCCGTCATAACATGACACCGGCAGAATTGGCGCTGAAACTTGCTCTGCCGGAGGACGCATACGACCAGATCGAAGCTGGCGCGATGGTTCCGGCCGGGGACACATTTGAGCGAATGACGGAGCTATTTGGCGTGTCATTCGACTATTTGCTCACCGGTGAACATGTAAACGCAACGTTCCAGAAGGTAAAGAACCAGCTTGTTTCGGTGTTTATGGCTGCGGATTTATCACAGGAGGAGATAACACAAGTCCTGGAGCGCATGTCGGAAGAAGCAGAGAAACGCTCAGACAAGGTATTTTACAACCGAATCTATGGGGACAATACGATTCTTTCATAAAGCGCAAAATACTCCCTTCTAGGCAGTCTGATGACCTGTGTCCACCTCCGCCGGTAGGTACGGAGCAGCCGTGACGATCGGGTGGGGAGTGTTCGGATTTTGAGAAGTTGGCCAAGATCCAGGGCAAAAAATCATTCGGATTTCATCGACACTTTCCTGGTTGGCCAACGAGCTGCAGCTCATCTTTTCTGCTCGGAATCCGAACGAAAAGAAAAAACGAGAAAAACGAAGCAAGAGCAAGATCGTGATTTTTGGGCAGCAACGCTGGTTTGTCCATAAGGGGAGGACATTTCGGGGAAGCCTAAAAGAGAATAATCGACGAAAACAGCGAAAAACGCCCAAATTTGAAGATTTGGACGTCTGTTTACATAAGGACCATTATCGGGACCCACTAGAGTTAGCTACACGCAAACCAATTATGGTGGCATCAATTACCGAATCATAGTAAAATTGGGACAAGTACATAAGACACGGCTCTCAAGGGTGGTCGGCTCATCTCCCATGTCGGAAACGGGGGGAGGTGAGAGATATGGCAATTACACATGAGATGTTATCTCTCTTGTTCCAGTTTGGCAGCTTCATCGTTGCTATGCTGGGGCTTATTGTGACAATTATTATTGCCCTGACCCAAAAAAAGAACGACCGCCCTTGAGCTTTGGCGAGCCAGGCGGTCATACTTTGACAATCTGATGTTTTGCTGAGCCGATCCCCTTGGGGGAGCGTCATTTGTACTCAC
>NZ_CP066308.1:4242500-4457958 GCF_016406105.1 Brevibacillus composti | reverse complement strand
CAGAATCCCTCCTTTCGGGAAAGTACAAATATATAATAAAGAGAAAAGTGCGTACGAGAGAAAACGGGTATGAAATCAGCAGTTTCATGAATAAATCGACTGTGGATAAAAAAAGTCGAAAAAAAGGGATTCCTCTCGGATGTGCGCAAAGTAGTAGACATTATCCGCAAACTTGTGAATAATTTGATTCACAGAAGAGGAAAACTGTCCACAAACTTATCCACATGCTGTGGAAAACTGAAATGGTAGGTGGAAGTTATTCACGTTCCAAAACAAAAATATAATAACAAATAAAAGCTATGTCAGCAATGCTTTTTTCGCACTTATCCACAAACACAACGGATTGTATTCTGCACATATTCACACCCCTATATTTTGTGTACAAGCTGTAGATAATCCTGTCGAAATTTGCGAGTGTGGATAAATGGATATCCACAATTTTGGGAAATAGAGCCTTGGGGATATTTGCCGAGAATCTATGGAACGGGCTTTCTTGACTTTTTTAAAAAATCTCCTTATAATTTGAAAGTATGGTTTGAATGGTTTGTGAGGACGGAGGTGTTACAGGGATGAAACCATCTTTTAATCCAAATAATCGTAAGCGTAAAAAGGACCACGGGTTCCGCCAGCGTATGAGCACGAAAAACGGCCGTAAGATTTTGGCTGCCCGCCGTCGTAAAGGGAGAAAAGTTCTTTCTGCATAGGCCACAACATAAGTGGCCTTTTTTGCTGCATATCTGTCGGGAGGAATCCCCCTCATGCGCACGCTCCTTTGAAAGTGAAGCATGGGCTTCTTTGTCGTTTTGTTTGCTGAGACTTTTCGGGGGCCGATCCGTATTTAGTGAAAGTCCTGATCGTTTTGGCAGAGGGAGAAGGCGACTGGAAGGCTTGCCTAAAGCGGGATGGGGATTCCTGCCGACTTTTTTCATCAAGACGGGCAAAGGCATCCCTCATTTTCGCGAAAGATTGAGATGAACCGGAGCAATGGTGCCGTTTTTGGGAAAAAAGTGGTTGAAACAAGGATATACTGGTAGATGCTGCAAGCGTTTTCTACTATAATTATGATGTTAGGGGTTGTTTACCTTGCATCGTTCCCATCGGCTTAGGAAAAACGAGCATTTTCAAGAAGTATTTCAAAAGGGAAGCTCCGCTGCCAACAAGCAGTTTGTACTCTATTCCTGCAAGCAAGAGGGACAAGCAGCCTTTCGCGCCGGAATTTCTGTCAGCAAAAAGATTGGAAACGCCGTCATCCGCAATCGGGTGAAGCGAAAGGTGCGGGAGGCGATCTCTCGGCTGGAGAGGGCGATCCCGCCAGATATGGATGTGGTCATTATCGCGAGGCCGGGCGTGGAAGACATGTCCGTGGACGATATCGAGCAGTCCCTGATTCACGTCATGAAGCGGGCCAAGGTGATCAGACAGGCATCCGTACATAGCCATAAAAGAAGGTGAGCGGCCATGGGACGCGTTTTGATTTGGCTCATACGAGGATATCAACTGTTTGTTTCACCGTATAAGCCGCCGTCCTGCCGCTTTGCTCCCACGTGCTCCCATTATGCGTTGGAAGCGATTCGCCGCTTTGGGCCGTGGAAGGGGAGCTGGCTGGCCATTCGCCGCATTTTGAAGTGCCATCCCTTTCATCCGGGTGGATTTGATCCTGTACCCGAACACCGCAATCACGAATAGCAACAAGGAAGTACCACTGATAACCGAAACAGGGAAAAGGAGGACCATCCCTTGAAGAGACGCATCCTCAGCATATCGATGCTGGCCCTGCTGGTTTTAATCCTGTCGGGCTGTAATCCTCAAGCGGCGGCGCCAATCGGACCGGACGCGGAAGGAATGTGGGACAAGTACTTTGTCTATCCGCTGTCCTGGCTGATTCAGGAGAGTGCCTTGCTGCTGGGAGGCAGCTATGGCTTGGGCATTTTGGTAGCAACGATTATTATCCGGTTGCTCGTGCTCCCGTTAATGGTGAAACAAATCAAGAGCTCCAAGAAAATGCAGGAGCTGCAGCCTGAACTGCAGAAAATCCGCGAGAAGTACAAAAACGATCCGCAAAAGGCCCAGCAGGAAACCCTTCTGGTGTTTCAAAAGAACCAGGTCAATCCGTTGGCCGGATGTCTGCCTCTGTTGGTGCAAATGCCGATCTTGATCGCGTTTTACCATGCGATCATCCGTACGGAAGACATCAAGACGCACACCTTCCTCTGGATGTCTCTCGGCGAGAAGGATCCGTACTACATTTTGCCGATCATCGCTGCGGTCACGACCTATTTCCAGTCCAAAATGATGGGGGCCGTGGCACAGAGCAATGCACAAATGCAGATGATGATGATCATGATGCCGCTGATGATTCTGGCGATCGCCGTCACGCTGCCGTCCGCTCTGTCGCTGTACTGGGTATACGGCAACCTGTTTACGATCGTCCAAACCTATTTCTTGTATCGCGATACCAATAAATCACCTCGTCCCAAGGAGGGAGCCTCCAAGTGAAAAAGGTGGTAGCTACGGCTAAAACGATTGAAGATGCTGTGCAAAAGGCCCTGGAAGAGCTGTGTGTACCTCGTGAAAAAGTGAACGTTCGCATCCTGGAAGAGCCAAGCAGGGGGTTGTTTGGACTGATTGGTTCCCGCGATGCCAAAGTGGAAGTGGAAGTTCAGTATGATCCGGTGGATCAAGGGCTTGCTTTCCTGCAGGACGTGCTAGCAGGCATGAACGTGGACGCCAGAGTAGAAACGCGCCGCGGGGAAGAAGGCATGCTGTTTGACATTCAGGGTGCCAACCTCGGAATCATCATTGGCCGCAGGGGTCAGACGCTTGATTCGCTGCAGTATCTCGTAAACGTCGTAGCCAACCGCCATGCGGACAAGCACGTTCGGATCGTGCTGGATGCCGAGAATTACCGGCAGCGCCGCAAAGAAACACTGGAGCAGCTGGCCGAGCGGGTCACCAAAAAGGCCCTCTCGATGAAGCGCAGCGTCCGCCTGGAACCGATGTCGGCCGCCGAACGGAAAGTGATCCATTCGTTTTTGCAAAAGCGGGCGGATGTGGTTACGTTCAGTGAAGGTGAAGAACCGAATCGTTATATTGTGATTGCACCGAAAGAAGCCTCGTCGTAGGCTTCTTTTTTTTTGTCCTTTTTTTCTATAACTTGATTGCGTGGCTCTGGGGGCATCTTTCGGACGGAGCCGTGTGGGAAGAAGCGTGTTTCCCTGCTCAGCTCCACCTCAGTCCTGCGGGGAAGGGGAGACTGTCCGCTCCGAGGAGATTGGCGGGGGATCGCCAAAGCCGCCCAGCTCCGCGGTGTTTGCAGAGGTGGCGCTCCTTTTTCCCGCCAATTCCCTCTCCGCTAGGCTGGACATCACAGTCGCGCCGCAGGGAAACACGCTTCTTCATGGGGCATATGCGGATGCAAGGAGTGTAAGCATTTTCGGGACGAAGGAGAGGGAAAGAAAGAATCGGGGCAAAGCGATGCGGCTTTTACGCACCCCCGCCGGCAGCTGCGGAGCGGACAGTGGCGGCTCCCTTGCAGGGCGGAGAACGGAGCCTAGCATGGGAATATGCTTCTTCTCACGACAGTAACTCCCCAGGGAGCTTCGACCGCTTGCTTTTTCCATGCCACATGCTGACAACCAAGCATTCCGGCATCGCTGCAATCCACCTGTGGATAGTGGATAACGCCGCTCCTTCCGATTGGAGGGGAACCAAATCGAACATACTGTGGATAACATCAAAAAACAGGCAGCACGGCAACGATGTGGATAGATTGTTGAAAAAGTGTTTTTGGCTGATGCTTTTCTTGGAATTTTTCACAGGGTTCTGTTATGCTAATAAGTTAGTGGCTGACTCGTTTGTTTGGAAAGCAAGAGGTGAAATGAGATGGAATTTGATACAATCGCTGCTGTTGCGACGCCGATGGGAGAGGGTGGCGTCGCGATTATTCGGGTCAGTGGATCTGAAGCGATCGAGATTGTGGATACGATTTACCGCGGAAAGAAGAAGCTGTCCACTGTGGATAGCCATACGATACATTACGGACATTTGCATGACCCCAAGACCGGCGAACTGGTAGAAGAGGTTTTGGTTTCGGTGATGCGGGCCCCGCGCACATTTACGCGGGAAGACGTGGTGGAGGTCAACTGTCACGGAGGGATTGTTTCCGTCGAGCGGGTGCTGGAGCTGATTTTGGACAGCGGAGCCCGATTGGCCGAGCCGGGGGAGTTTACCAAGCGTGCGTTTTTGAACGGGCGCATAGATTTGTCCCAAGCGGAAGCCGTCATCGACCTGATTCGGGCCAAGACGGATCGTGCCATGAAGGTCGCATTGAATCAGGTGGAGGGACGATTGTCCCGAATGATTCGCAAGCTGCGGCAAAATCTGATTGAAGCGATGGCTCACATCGAGGTGACGCTGGATTACCCCGAGCATGATGTGGAGGATGTCACCCAGCAGCTGCTCATGGACAAGTGCCTGGAGGTAAAAGAGGAGATCGGCCGGCTGCTGCAGACGGCTTCGCAGGGGAAAATCTTGCGCGAGGGCTTGTCTACAGCCATTATCGGCCGACCCAATGTAGGGAAGTCTTCCTTATTGAACAGTCTGGTTCAGGAGGAAAAGGCGATCGTCACCGATGTGGCAGGGACGACCCGGGACGTGATCGAGGAATACGTCAACGTTCGCGGCGTGCCCTTGCGTCTGATCGATACAGCCGGGATCCGGGAGACCGAGGATATCGTGGAGAAGATCGGGGTCGAAAAATCGCGCCAGCTCTTGCAAAAGGCGGATCTGGTTTTGCTCGTGCTGAATTACAATGAACCGCTGACCCAGGATGATTATAATATTTTTGAAGCAGTCAAAGGTTTTCAGGCCATTTTAATCGTCAATAAATTCGACCTGCCGCAGCGCATCGATCTGGAAGAGGTCAAGCGCCACTTCCCGAACCAGCCGTTGATCATGACTTCGGCCAAAGAGGAGACAGGCATCGATCTCTTGGAAAAAGCGATCGCGGACACCTTCTTTTCCGGCCGTGTCCAGCAGGATGATCTCACGTACGTCAGCAACGCCAGACATATTCGCTTGCTCCGCCAAGCCGAACAGGCGACCGATGAGGCGATCCGCGGCATCGAGGAGCGAATGCCGATCGACATGGTGCAGATCGACATCAAAAAAGCATGGGAACTGCTTGGTGAAGTGGTCGGCGAGAGTGTCGGCGAGGATTTGATTGATCAGATTTTCTCTCAATTTTGTCTGGGGAAATGAGTTCATCTTCCTTTATTAGCAGGACAACTGAGAGACGGGAAAGACCCACACGCACCCGAAGGAGGAGAATGTATGATACCAACCTATGAAGCGGAATCGTTTGACGTCATCGTCATTGGTGCCGGCCACGCAGGCAGCGAAGCAGCCTTGGCCACCGCACGGATGGGGTGCAAGACACTGCTGTTGACCATTAATCTGGATTCCGTCGCGTATATGCCTTGCAACCCGTCTGTAGGCGGCCCGGCCAAGGGTCACGTCGTCCGGGAGATTGACGCGCTGGGCGGAGAAATGGGGAAAAATATCGACAAAACGCATATTCAGATGCGTCTTTTGAATACCGGAAAAGGACCGGCTGTACACGCCCTGCGCGCACAGGCTGACAAAGTGGCGTACCAGCAAGAGATGAAAAAGACGATAGAAAGCACGCCCAACCTGATACTGCGGCAGGCTATGGTCGAAGAGCTCATCGTCAACGACGGCGTCTGTGAAGGCGTGATCACGCAGACAGGGGCGATGTACAAAGCAAAGGCAGTCGTCCTGACGACAGGGACCTATCTGCGCGGAAAAATTATTCTGGGCGACCTGCAGTACGAGAGCGGCCCCAATAATATGCGGCCGTCTGTTCGGCTTGCCTACCATCTGAAAGAGCTGGGCTTTGACATGGTGCGCTTTAAAACGGGCACGCCGCCGCGCGTGCACAAAAGCAGCATCGATTTTTCCCAGATGGAGATCCAGCCCGGTGACGACGTACCGCGCGCGTTTTCCTATGAGACGACAGAGTTTATCATGGATCAGCTCCCTTGCTGGCTGACGTATACCAATGAGGAGACGCATCATCTGATCAACGACAACCTGCACCGGGCGCCGATGTATTCCGGTACGATCGAAGGCAGGGGCCCGCGCTATTGCCCCTCCATCGAGGACAAGATCGTCCGCTTTAACGACAAGCCGCGCCACCAGATTTTCCTGGAGCCGGAAGGGCGGCATACCGAAGAAATGTACGTCCAGGGGTTGTCTACCAGTATGCCGGAGGAGATCCAGCTTCAGATGCTGCGTTCGCTGCCCGGGATGGAGGAGGCCCGGATGATGAGGCCGGGATACGCCATTGAATACGATGCGATCGTTCCTACCCAGCTTTGGCCGACCCTGGAGACAAAACGGATCGAAGGCTTGTTTACCGCAGGGCAGATTAACGGCACCTCCGGCTATGAGGAGGCTGCCGCACAGGGCTTGATGGCCGGGATCAATGCCGCCCGCAAAATTCAAGGGAAACCGCCAGTGATCCTCGGGCGCGAGCAGGCTTACATCGGTGTATTGATCGACGATCTGGTGACCAAAGGAACCAGCGAGCCTTATCGCCTGCTTACCTCTCGTGCGGAGTACCGCCTGCTTCTGCGGCATGACAATGCGGACCTGCGGCTGACCGATCTCGGCTATGAAATCGGCCTGATCAGCGAGGATCGTTATGGGCGTTTCTGCCGCAAACGTGAACTGATTGAGCAGGAAAAAGAGCGCATCCTAAGCACGCGCGTCCGTCCCGATATGGAAGAGGTTCAGGCTGTGCTGCGCGAGGCCGGCTCTCCGGAATTGACCGAGGTCATCGATCTGGCGCAGCTGTTGCGCCGTCCGGAAATCACCTACGCGCATATTGCGCAAATGATGCCATCGCCACAGCCGCTGCCGGAGGATGTAACCGAGCAGGTGGAGATCCAGATCAAATACGATGGCTATATTCGCAAGTCCTTGCAGCAGGTGGAACGGATGAAGAAGATGGAGGAGCGGCGGATCCCCGAGTCCCTGGATTATCACCAGATTACCGGGATGTCCAAAGAGTCTCGCGAAAACCTGAGCAACATCAGGCCGCTTAACATCGGTCAGGCGTCCCGCATTTCCGGCGTGAATCCTGCCGATATCTCCGTTCTGATGGTCTATCTGGAGCATTACAATCGAGCGGGTGCCGTTGCCGAATAACCAGACGGCGGGCTGCCGGAGGGGAACGTCAACAATAAGCCGGCAGCACGTGGTTTGAGCCGGTTGGAATAAGGGGTACAGCGTATGAACAAGGAACAGTTTTCCGAAGCATTGGCGTCCAAAGGGATCATGCTCTCGGAGCGCCAGCAGGAGCAGTTTCAGACCTATTTTCGGCTTTTGGTGGAATGGAACGAGAAGATGAACCTGACTGCAATCACCGAGGAAGAACAGGTGTATAACAAGCATTTTTACGACTCGTTAACACCCG
The DNA here is from genome assembly GCF_016406105.1 of Brevibacillus composti. Classification (NCBI taxonomy): domain Bacteria; kingdom Bacillati; phylum Bacillota; class Bacilli; order Caryophanales; family Paenibacillaceae; genus Brevibacillus; species Brevibacillus composti. Next base: position 4,450,460 of record NZ_CP066308.1, on the reverse strand, counting down.
CCTTTTTCTTTTCCTTTGATCAGGTGGAAAAGGTAGCAGACATCGGGGGAGGTGCGGGCTTTCCCAGCATTCCTTTGAAGATCGCCTTCCCCCATCTGCGGATGACGATCATCGACTCATTGAACAAGCGGATGAATTTTTTGCAGCATGTGGCAAGCGAGCTGGGGTTGGAGAATCTCTCTCCCGTCCATGGCCGGGCGGAGGAGCGGGGGCAGGATCCAGCCTATCGGCAGGCGTTTGATTTGGTGGTCGCCCGCGCTGTCGCCCGGTTGAATGTGCTCTCCGAATACTGCCTGCCGTTTGCGCGCGTAGGGGGACATTTTATCGCGCTCAAGGGCGCAGATCTTGCTCCCGAGTTAAACGAAGGAAAAAAAGCGATTAAACTCTTGGGCGGCAAGACCAAACAGGTTGAAACTTTCCAACTGCCCGAGGATGCAGGCGAGCGCAATATCGTGATCATTGAAAAAGTGGCGAGTACACCCAAGGGGTACCCACGAAAAGCAGGAACTCCCGCAAAAAAACCGCTAATTTAACGGACGAACGGTTTTCCGGCGGTCTTCCGACGGACGGATCGGGAACTTTTGCGGAATTTTCCGGAAAGGCTGTGGCATTTGCTATAGCCTTTTTTGGGCGTAAAAATGCATGGAAAGAACCGCACCGGCACTCTGTTTTCTTTCATCAGACATATAATCATTTCCTCGTTAGCATACAAGTAACTATGGCAGGTTCATGATAAGGTAATGGACGTTGTCTGGAAGTTCAGTTTGTGAAAAGAGGATGGTGATGGAAATGTACACTGCTTTTACCACTTTTTTTCCGCCGGAGCTGCCAACGATCTTGCTTCGGTTGTTTCTGGCTTTTATTGCAGGAGCTGTCATGGGAATCGAACGGGAACGTTTCATGAGGGGAGCCAACCGTCAGCGGGGAGCTGGCTTCCGCACCTATAGCCTGGTTTGCTTCGGTTCCTGCTTGTTTGGTTTGGCCTCCATTTACGGATTTTCTTCCAGCGGGATGAATAACGACCCCGGTCGGGTCGCGGCTCAGGTAGTGACGGGTATGGGCTTTCTCGGAGCGGGTGCGATTATCAAATACAATGGAAATGTAAAAGGCTTGACCACCGCCGCGGGGATGTGGGTCGCTTCTGCGATTGGCTTGATGTTTAGCGCCGGCATGTACATTTCCGCTATTTTAGCTGCTTTTTTCGCGTATCTGACCCTAGACTTTCATCGGCTCTTTCCCCATCTTTTTCAGTTCAACAATGATTCTGGGGATAACGATGAAGATGTCTTGTCCGAAGATGAACGAAAAGAGCACGGGAAGTATCGGGATCAGGACGATTAATCAGAGATGTTTCACGTGAAACACCGTTTTCCAAAGCAGGAATTATCTCCTTCGTGAAGAACTATTTCTATACAATCAAAGAGAGATAAGTTGTTGCTTTTATCACGATTCAGGTTGAAAACCTCCAGGTTGGAAGAGAAAGTGTTCGGCGATCGCGCGATCTGTCGCTGCCTCGCCGATCCTGCTCATCCTGGCATGCTATGAAAGGTTCGCGACATGAAGGTGTTCAACATCTATCTTTGGAAGGGAACCATTTCACAAGTCTTTCTCTCGAAAAGGACGAGCATCGCCGGATGTTGCTTACAGACGAAATGTAGCTGGCTACGCGGTGACAAGGGCTTTCAAGCGGGGCAGCCAGCTTGATCTCACGGTAGACGAAGGAGGTAGCCTATCTGCCGGAGCTGGCAGCTGGCAGCGCAAGCCGCCAAGGATTCGTCGACAACAACCCAGCCTGGAGCGGATGCAGACTGAAATGAGTAGTTGTTTATGGACAGGGTAAGCAGACAACGGCTTATGGAACGGTTGGAAGTGGGGGAGTTTAGATGGCAGTGAAGGATTCGTTTTCTCGTATTTTCGGGTTGACGGACAAGACAGACAGTGAGGAGATCAGGCAGATCCCGGTCGATGAGATCGTACCTAATCCCTATCAGCCGCGAACAGTTTTCGACGATGACAAAATCGATGAACTCTGTCAGACGATTCGGACGCACGGTTTGATTCAACCTATCGTTGTACGGATAAGGAATGATCGATTTGAGTTGATCGCCGGAGAGCGCCGCTGGCGTGCTACGAAAAAGCTGGGCATGGAAAAAATCCCGGCCATCGTCAAGGATTTTAATGATACGCAGACGGCATCGATCGCATTGATTGAAAACCTGCAAAGGGAAGGGCTGACGGCTATCGAAGAAGCGGTCGCCTACCAAAAGCTGATCGACTTGCATGATCTCACACAAGAGAGCTTGGCGCAGCGTTTGGGCAAAGGCCAATCGACCATCGCCAACAAGCTCCGTTTGCTCCACCTGCCTCAAGAGATTCAGGAGGCATTGCTGGCTCGGCAACTGACCGAGCGGCATGCGCGGGCCCTGATTCCGCTGAAGGACCGGGAGCTTCAGCTAAAGGTTTTGCAAGAAATCCTGGAGCGGGAGTGGAATGTCAAGCAGACAGAGACAAGAGTCAAGCAACTGCTGGAAGCATCAGAAAACCCGAAAGCAGAAAAGGAATCCCGGCCGAAGTGGAAGGCCTTTTCCAGAGATACGCGAATCGCGATCAATACCGTTCGTCAATCGATCGATATGGTCTTGCAAACGGGCCTTCATGTAGAGACCGACGAGGAGGATCACGATGAGTTTTATCAATTTACGATCCGCATTCCCAAGCGGAGGGAAGGCAAGTAAACCATAACCAGCCTGTCGTGGGACTCTTCAGGCAACTTCGCCGACCGGAAACGTTTGCAGGGATCCGAAAAGGCTGCCATGTTTTGTGGGCTATTGTTTTTCTACAAGGACAGACGAAGAGGATAGCTTTCGCAATAGCAGAAAAGCGGTGGCAACAGAGCCGCCTTTCTTTTTGACAAATCCCCCTGGCTTGCTTCGTACGGCAGCTCGTGAAGAGCATACCTACCGTAAGCTGGATCCAATTTGTCGCGGGTATGGTCATGGCGAATGATCGATCACCCAGCATGCATGTATCGTCCCAAATTTTTCACGGTACGCGCGATGAATGAAGCGGGGTATACCAAAAGAACAGAAAAGAGGCGCCGGGAGAGTGCCTTTTTTCCACTTATCCGCAAGCTGCTTCCGGATGGGGAGGCAGCGGCGGTCTGTTCAACCATGCAATTGGGAAATATTTCGTTTCCAAAAAACAGGGTACGGAGCAAAGCAAATCTGGTAACATGTTTAGTAGATTGGTGTAAAAATGAGGTGGAGAAGTTGGGTAAAATCATTGCGGTAGCAAACCAGAAAGGTGGAGTAGGCAAGACGACCACGTCCGTGAATCTTAGTGCATGCTTGGCTTCGCTTGGGAAAAAAGTGTTGCTGGTCGATATCGATCCCCAGGGAAACGCCACAAGCGGAGTTGGCATTAATAAGGCGGACGTCCGTTATTGTATCTACGATGTGCTGATAAATGACATCAGTCCGGTAGATGCCACTTTGCCAACTGAGATCGATGGTCTGATGATCATCCCTGCTACCATACAATTAGCGGGTGCAGAAATCGAGCTAGTCCCAACCATCTCTCGTGAGGTTCGTCTGAAAAAGGCACTGGAAGTGGTCAAGGATAAGTACGATTACATCATCATTGATTGTCCGCCATCGCTCGGTATTTTGACAGTAAATTCTTTGACCGCCTCTGATTCCGTGTTGATCCCGATTCAATGTGAATACTATGCGTTGGAAGGTTTGAGTCAGCTGCTGAATACGATCCGGCTGGTACAAAAACACCTGAATTCCCAACTGGCCATTGAGGGTGTCGTTCTGACCATGCTGGATGCGCGAACCAATCTGGGATTGCAGGTTATTGAAGAAGTGAAAAAGTATTTTCAAGAAAAGGTATATAAAACCATTATTCCCCGCAATGTGCGGTTAAGCGAAGCTCCTTCTCATGGTCAAGCCATCATATCGTACGATCCACGCTCACGGGGTGCGGAGGTATATACCGACTTGGCGAAGGAAGTGGTAGGGGTATGAGCAGAGGACTTGGAAAAGGTTTGAATGCGCTGATTACGTCTAACATGATTGAAGAAGAGGAACATGTATCCGAGATACAGGTTTCCGATATTCGTCCGAATCCGTATCAACCGCGAAAAGAGTTTGACCCCACGGCGATTGAGGAGCTGGCTCAATCGATTCAAGAGCATGGCATTATCCAGCCTTTGATCGTGAGAAAAAGCATCAAAGGTTATGAACTGGTAGCGGGCGAGAGACGGCTTCGCGCCGCCAAATCGCTCGGTCTGAAAAAGGTCCCGGCGGTCGTCAAAGATTACACCGATCAGCAGCTGATGGAAATCGCGCTGATCGAAAACCTGCAGCGCGAGAACCTGAATCCGTTGGAAGAAGCGGAAGCCTATGAAAAGCTCCTCAGCCATCATTCCTACACACAAGAGCAGCTTTCCAAAAAAGTAGGCAAAAGCAGGCCGCATGTCGCCAATATGCTTCGCTTGCTGCAGCTTCCCGAGAGCATCAGAAAAATGGTATCGGCTGCACAACTTAGCATGGGACATGCCCGTGCATTGCTCTCTGTGGAAAAGGAACCGCTTCAGCTTCAATTGGCCCAGGAAGTCGTGAAAAAGGGGCTAAGCGTGCGCCAGTTGGAGGAGTTAGCGAAACAGGCGAGTGTTTCACGTGAAACAACGAAAAAGAAACCGCTAAAAAAAGAACCCCAGTTGATACAGATCGAAGAACGATTAAGAAGCAGACTGGGGACATCTGTGAAGATTAAGAAAGGAACCAAAAGAGGGAAAATCGAGATCGATTTTTACTCTCAGGAGGATTTGCAGAGAATCCTCGAAATTTTTGAGCAAGACTAATACAAAAGCGGGAGCAACAGCGATCAGTTGACTCTTGTAAAGAAGAGAGACAAAGACAATGGCGGCTGTAACGGAGGATTTGTCGCCCCCGGAGATGGTCCGCCTAAGTCATGGACAGCATGGCAGGGTATGATACCTGCAGGACAAGGAGGAAATCATGCGCGTGATTTACCTGGACAACGCTGCGTCTACATGGCCCAAACCCCCTGAAGTAAAGGAGAAGATGGCAGATGCCATTGAAAACTTTGCTGCCAATCCAGGGCGCGGCGGACATGCATTGGCGATGAAAGCAAGCAAGGCCGTGTTCCGGACACGGGTGGAGCTGTCGCGGTTGTTTGGGATTCAAAACCCGAATGACCTCTTTTTTTATCTGAATGCGACACAAGCTTTAAATCAGGCAATCAAGGGTTTGCTGCAGGAGGGGGATCACGTCATTACTTCCTCCATCGAGCATAACTCGGTCCGCAGGCCTTTGGAATACATGGCCCGCACGAAAAAGATAGAGATCACTTATGTGGAGCCGCGCGGGGACCAGCTCTACTACGCGGAGGATTTTGAGAAGGCGATCAGGCCAAATACCAGGCTGCTGGCAGTTAGCCATGCGTCCAATCTGACGGGAGTGATTCTGCCGATCGCAGAGCTGGGAGAGATCGCGAAGCGTCATCAGGCATTGCTCTTGGTCGACGCCTCGCAGACAGCCGGCGTGTTGCCCATTCATGTCGAAGAGATGCAGATTGACATGCTCGCTTTTCCCGGACATAAAGGACTCTATGGTCCGCAGGGGACGGGGGGATTGTACGTCCATCCTTCCATCGATCTGGAGCCTTTGATTCACGGAGGCACGGGAAGCCAATCGGAAGCCGTCGACCAGCCGACGACAAGGCCGGATCGCTATGAGAGCGGGACGGTTAATACGGCCGGTCTCGCCGGATTGCAGGCGGGAGTATCCTTTGTTTTGGCAAAGGGTGTGGACCAAATTCACGCCCACGAGTGGAAGCTGACGAAGAAAACGATCGAAGGGCTTGGCCAAATCCCGGGGGTAGAAGTATACGGGCCGGGAGCAGAGGTGGAGCGTGTAGGCGTTATTTCCTTTAACATCGAGGGAGTAGACGCCTCGGAGGCATCCTTTATTCTGGACCAACAATACGGTATCGCGACTCGCGCAGGCTATCATTGTACCCCGCTTGGACATCAAACGGCGGGAACGGAACAACGTGGGGCAGTGAGAGTAAGTTACGGAGTATTTAATACAGAACAGGACGTGGAAGCACTGTTGAACGCGGTACGGGAAATCGCATCCGCCTTTCAGTCTTCATGATTCGCAGGGGAGTGGAATAAGTGATCTTGTTGGGAACCCTGGTCAATGCGGTGGCCATCATTGCAGGAGCCTTGTTGGGACGTTTGCTGTCGGGAATACCGGATTCTATTCGGCGCACCGTAATGCAGGGGATTGGTCTGGCGGTTGTTTTGCTCGGCATCAAGATGAGCCTGGGTACGGAGAACTTTTTGCTCGTCATACTCAGTATCGTCATCGGCTCCATTTTGGGGGAACTTATGCGAATTGAGTCCGGGCTCAACCAACTGGGACAATGGCTGGAGAGACGGATAGGAGGCAAGCAGGGCGGTATCGCGACGGGCTTCGTCACTGCTACACTGGTATATTGCATTGGGGCAATGGCCGTGCTTGGCTCGATGGACAGCGGGCTGCGCAACAACCACGAGATTCTCTACACCAAAGCGATGCTAGACGGCTTTTCGGCCATTATCTTTTCCTCTACGCTCGGGATTGGTGTTCTGTTCTCCGCCGTCCCTGTGTTTGTGTATCAGGGAGCGATTGCTCTCTTGTCGACGCAGATTTACAATTTTGTCAGTCAGGAAACCTTGAATGCAATGCTGGTGGAAGTAACAGCCGTAGGCGGGTTGATGATTATCGCGATCGGCATCAATATCCTGGAATTGAAAAAGATCAACGTAGCCAATATGCTGCCAGCGCTGGTGATCGCAGCTATTGGGGTGCCTGTCGTGAACTGGCTGTCAGCGCTGATTGGTTAGTCAAGTATGCAAAAAGCAGCATCAAGCGAAGGATTCCTTTTCTAAAAAGGAGTCCTTTTTTTGGTCGATAGGAATTTATCAGTTCTGGGGAACGTTGCGAACGTGACTACGCCTAGGCAAGGCGGAAGCCTCATGCGATAATACAGGAAAACAGATGAGATGGCGGGGAGCTGTGGACAATGCTCGGGTTTGTCGTCAATCCAGTGGCAGGCAACGGAAGAGGATCGCTGGTATGGAAACGCCTTGAGAAAGAACTGGTGCGGCGCAGAATCGGTTTTCGTGTGAAGATGACCACGGAACAGGGGGAAGCCAAAAAATTGGCGGAATCGCTGCTGCGAAAAGAGGAAGTAAGCAAAGTGATTGCCGTAGGGGGCGACGGAACGGTAAACGAAGTGATGAACGGGATCAAGGAAGCGGGGCGGAGTTGTCCATTTGGACATATTCCGGCTGGCTCGGGAAATGACTTTGCCCGCGGGCATTCGCTGGAGAGAGATCCTGTATTGGCCTTGGAGCATATTTTGGCGGATCACGCTAACAAGGCCATTGATCTCTTGCAGGTAAACGGGCAAATCGCGGTAAACGCGGTGGGCGCGGGATTTGACGGCCAGGTGGCCAAGACGACCAATGAAGCAGTCTACAAAAAATGGCTGAATCGTTTGGGGCTTGGGAAGATTGCCTACGTCATGTCCGTGATTCGCGTGTTGCTCTCGTACCGGACGTGTCGGGTCAAACTGCACATCGACGGGCGGGAAAATGAGCTCAACGAAGTATGGTTGATTGCCGTTGCCAACATTCCCAATTACGGCGGCGGCATGCTGATTTGCCCGGATGCGGTGCCGGACGACGGAAAGGCGGAGGTATGCGTCGTCAGCGGCGTTTCGAGATGGGCACTCTTGTGCGCATTTCCGATGATCTACAAAGGAACGCATGTCAGCCATCCCGGCGTCCGTTTTTTCCAGGGAAGGCGGATCGTCATCGAATCGGAACGGGAGTTGATCGTGCATGCGGACGGTGAAGTGATCGCCTCCACGCCGATTGCCGTAGAGGTCACGCCGCAGCGTCAGGTGATATGCCTGTAGGCCGTGGCCCCTTTTCGCCGTGAAGGCATCGCTGCTCCGGTCATTGTTTCACAGGTGATCTTTCTCGGGGTACCGCTGAAGGGTTGATGTTAGTCTCGTCAGCGGTGCCAATAAAAAAACGCCTGAAGGATCGCGCCTTCAGGCGTTTTTTCGCTCATACGGCTGCAGCCTCAATCCGGGTAGGCGCGTACTTGCGGGGCATCCCCGGTTGCATGGACGAGCAGGGAGGACGCTTTTGCCAAACCGGCGGCGATAATCTCAGCCATCTGCATGACGACGAACAGACGGGTATTTTGCAGCACGAAATATTCCATGAACCCTCCGACGTTGACGATTCCGGTGATGTGAAAGGTTCCCACAGCAGGGAGCTCTTTTTTTACGCCTGCACCGGGCTTGAGGGGGCCGTCCACCACGTTGATCTTGCCGACGTTGCTGAATTGGCCCAAACAAGCATCGACCGCGATCAGCAAGGCTTCCGGATGCTTTTTCTGAATAACGTCCAGCTTTTCGCTCAGGTTGACGGCATGTACCGGATCCTCCAACGTACCGTAGACCTGAAAGGAGAGAGGTTTCTTTGCGATCAGCTTGCTGCCCACAAGGGGACCGAGTGCATCTCCCGTCGAACGGTCCGTACCGATACAAACAATGACGATTTCCTCCGCAAACGCATGGTTCAAAAAGCGCTCGACAAGATGCTCAGCCAATTGATCCACAGCCGTTTCAAGCCGGTATTCCACGGAAAACGGCGAAAGAACACTCTCCTTGTGGCTATTCGACAGATTCATGACGACCCCCACTCCTGGCCACGGCCAAAAATCATTAGAGTATTCACAGTATAGTGTCGTCCCGCCATTTTTATACCTCAAATAGAAAGGTTGAGCAGGTTTCAAACAGTTTGCCGTATGGGGCAAATCGCGCTTGCATGAAAAGTGGGAAAGTAGAACCGCAAAAGGAGAGCACTTAGGGAACAAAGAGAAAGAAGAGCAACGGAAGAGTAAATAGAAGAGAACTGGCGTCACATGGGCCGAACGAGTAAAATGAGTAGAGGCATAGGAGGGAGGGAGAGATGTGGAGCAGGATACGGTCTTGATCGCATTTGATTCTACGCAGCAGGCTTTGCGAGCGGAGATGCTGCTGGAGTATGCCGATATCGAGATTGATACACGTCCGACCCCGAAAGAAATCACGGCGGGTTGTGCCCTTTCCATCGAGTTTCCGTTGGAAAACTATCAACAGGCCAGGGAGATCATTCATCAGCAGCATGTGGAGATACGCGGTTACTTTCGTTTGTTTTCTGACAGCTATCATGAAATCGATGAGTCTGGAAACAGGAAGGTGTAGACAGAATGAATGAAGCGAACGAAGTAAAAGAAGTATTGGCCAAGCAGGGCAATGTGCTGGAACAACTGTACGAGAAAACAGTGGCCTATCTCAGCGACCCGGAAATGTGGGTGCGCGTAGGGCTGATTTTCATAAAAATCATCCTGATCGTGGTCCTCTCCCGGATCGTGGTCAGCATCGTCAATGCGGCCGTCAACCGGGTGTTCCAACATCGGAAAGGGAGCAAGCTGTCGATCGACCAGCGGCGGGTGGACACGCTGCGCGTACTGGTCAACAATGTGACCGGCTATAGCATCTATTTTCTCGCGATCCTGCTGATATTGCAGCAGCTCGGCGTGGATCTCAGACCTGTGCTGGTCAGCGCGGGCGTGCTGGGTCTGGCCGTCGGCTTCGGGGCGCAGAGCCTGGTGCGGGATGTGATTACCGGATTTTTTATCATCTTTGAAGATCAGTTTGCCGTTGGTGATGTGGTGACGATCAATAATTTGACGGGAACGGTGCAGGAGATCGGTCTCAGAATTACCCGGATTCGAAGCTGGACAGGGGAAGTGCATATCTTCCCAAACGGAACCATTACGCAGGTAACCAACTTTTCGCTGCAAAACACAGTAGCCGTGGTAGACGTATCGATACCCTATGAGGAAGATGTGAATCAGGTAGAGGAAATCCTCAGGGAAACGATGAAAAAGGCGCGGGCAGAGATGGAAGACATCGTTGCCGAGCCGGAATTTCTCGGTGTTCAGGCTCTCGGATCCTCTGAGATGATCATGCGCGTCACTGCCGAATGCAAGCCGAATACGCATCACGGCGTCACCCGGAAAATGCGGGCCATGATCAGGCAGGAGTTGAGCAAGCGGGGCATCGAGGTGCCGTACCCGCGCGTCGTCACCATGGCGGGAACAGGGAAGGCGCCGGGACAAAAGCAAGCGGATGCGTGAGGCCGAACATGCGGGCCCGTCCAAAGCGAGCCTGTACGAAGCAAAGGAAGAAAAGACGGGAAAAAAAAGTGAGGAGGGAGCGGCATGCAGAGGAAGCAGTTTGGATTACATGACGTGGTGCAGATGAAAAAAGCGCATCCTTGCGGGACAAACGCCTGGAAAGTGATCCGGATGGGCATGGATATTCGCATAAAATGTACCGGCTGCGATCACAGTGTCATGATTCCGCGGCTGGAATTTGAGCGGAAAATGAAAAAAGTGCTGATTCACGCCGAAGGAGAGCCGGAAGCGTAAGTTTATTTGTAGGAACTGCCTGTCTTTTCTTAGAATGCCCGTATAGGGGAGACCGATCGCGTATCGGATCTCCCGATTCGGGGAGGGATCGACTATGAAAAGAAGGCGGAAAGGTACGTGGGTGCTGGGTATGGTGATGCTGATGCTGGCTGCTTTTGCTTTTGTCCCGGCAGCCGATGCCAGTCAGGGGACGGGATGGACGGCCGTCATCAAGCCGGCCAACCATGCGCAAGACGTAGACCCTGATGCCCTGGTTACTCTGGTTTTTCCCGATAAAGTCAAAGCAAAGACGGGAAAAGACCTGACTAACAGTTCCATTCCTTCGCTGGTCAAACTGGTCAACAGCAAAAAGCGGAACATCCCGTACACTGCCAAGTGGGACAGCGGCAAGAAAATAATTACGATTGACCCGGTGGGCGATTTGGAAGCGGGGGAACGGTTTACAGTCACCCTTGTGGAAAACAAGCTGAAGGATGGACAGGGGCGTCTCAACCGGGGAGTGTCCAGCACCTTTACCACCAAAAAAGCTGTGGATAAAATCGCGCCTGTCGCGACCATCCTGCCGGGCCATGGCGCCAAATCGGTCAAGCTGGATGAAAAGGTAACCATTCAGTTTGCGGAACCCGTCATGCTGGCGGATGGAACGGCATTGTCGAGCAAGCTGGCGAGGCAGCTCGTCGAAGTGACGGACAAGTACGGAAAGCCTGTGGCACACAGCGTTACCTGGAACAAGAGCAAAAGAACCCTGACAATCAAGCCAAAAGGAAAGTGGCAACCCCACAGTTCGTATCAAATCGACGTACGTCCCCATCTCTTGAAAGATGAGGCCGGCAACCGCAATCCCGGACAGCGGACGCAGTTTACGACAGCAGGAAAGTAATAGAGAAGACCGAAAAGAGGAAAAGACCACCGAAAAGAGGATGCAACCCCACGCCAGGGTGCATCCTTTTTCATCGAAAATGCGTGGTGGAAGGTAAGATTACAACCGAGGTGCAAGCTTACCTTCAACCGGCTGGATGGCAGAGGAATGGTTAATCACAGTCACAACCAACGATCACGAGCAGGATGAAGAGAACCAATACAAGCGCGAAGTCGTCAAAGTTGCCATTGAAGATACCCACTAGCTGACACCTCCTACCATGGATTCAATACCTATGCTATGTCGGAGGGGCAGAAGGGGTATGGGCATTTGTCACAGGTGGCAAAAAATAAGTTATACACAGGCTATCCACAGAAAATGTGGATAAGTTCACACGAAAGAGCGCAATCAATTCAATAGATATGTGGACAAAGGAGGAGTCGCGAGGAAGATATCCACAGGCTTGCTAACAAAATCAACAGTTTTCGGACTAATGCGCTCGTTGTTAATGAATATTTTAAAAATTTTTATTAATGAGAAGGAATTTTTAACTGATGGATATAATTAGACTATATAGCAAATAGTAGATAAGAGGAAAAAGGGGCTGATGTTGTTGAAAAAGCGAGCATTTACCTCATTGACGGCGCTGGCGATTGCCTTGTCCATGGTCAGCACGCCATTTATCCCATACAGCACGCAGGCCGTAGCAGCTGCGGAGCAGGCGGCACCTGTCTTTAAGGACCGTTCGGAAATCCCGGAGGCATACAAGTGGCGGCTGGATCACATTTATGCCAGCGTCCAGGATTGGGAAAAGGACGTAGCCAAAGTAGAGGAAATGGCGCAGGCTTTTACCAAACATCAAGGCAAGCTCAATTCGGCCGACGCCCTGAAAAAAGCGCTCGACGACTACAGCGACCTGATGCGTCTCAATGACAAGGCCTATGTGTATGCCAATATGGCGCTGGATGTGAACTCCTCCAATGCGGAACTGCAAAAACTGGCTGACCGCACGGAAAAAATGTACACGCTGGTGTCGGAAAAGACAGCCTGGCTGCAGCCGGAGATCGTGGCCATTCCTGACGGCAAGATGAAGAATCTGCTCGCGTCCAAGGAACTGGCTCCGTATAAAATGATGCTGGAGGACCTGATCAGGACCAAGCCGCATTCCCTGTCCAAGGAAATCGAGGAACTGCTGGCCAAATCCTTGCCGCTCGGCAGTTCTCCGACCAATATTTACGGCATGCTGTCCAAAGACGTTCGTTTCCCGAAGATCAAGGATGAAAAAGGCAATGAAGTGCAGCTGACGAGAGCCAACTTCGTTTCCTATCTGGAAAGCAAGGACCAGCGTGTCCGCAAAGAGGCTTTCCAGGCGTATTACAAGGCGCTGACGGATTTTCAGGACACTTTTGCCCAGACGCTGGCCGCCAAGGTAAAAGCGGACAACTATTATGCCGATGTGCGCAATTACAACTCGGCGCTGGAGGCAAGCCTGACGCCGAATAATATCCCGACGAAGGTGTACGACGAGTTGATTGATACGGTGAATGAAAATCTGCCGCTTTTGCACCGGTACATTTCTTTGAAAAAGAAGATGCTGGGTGTTCCGGAGCTGCACATGTACGATATTTACGTGCCGATCGTGCCGTCGGATGACCGGTACATCCCGTACGAAGAAGGCAAGAAAATGGTCGCGGACGGCCTGCAGGCGATGGGCGGCGAATACGTGAAGATCATGTCCGAGGGCATGGAGAGCGGTTGGGTAGATGTCTATTCCACCGACGACAAGCGGAACGGCGCGTATCAGTGGGGCGCGTATGACACGCATCCGTACGTGCTTTTGAACTACCAGGGAACGCTGGATGACGTCTTCACCATCGCCCACGAGATGGGCCATGCGATGCAGTCCTACTACACCAACAAAACGCAGCCGTACATCACGTCCAACTATCCGACGTTTACGGCGGAAGTGGCTTCGACGATGAATGAGACGCTCCTGTTCAAAGATATGTACGCAAAGGCTGAGACCAAGGCCGAGAAGATGTACCTCTTGAATCACTATCTGGAGAATTTCCGCTCCACGCTGTTCCGTCAAACCCAATTCGCCGAGTTTGAGCGGGCGATCCATGAGAAGGAGCAGGCGGGCGAATCTCTCAACGCCGAAGCGATCAAGAAGATTTACCTCGATATTAACAAGAAGTACTACGGCAAGGACATGGTCTCCGACGACGAGATCGCGATGGAGTGGGCGCGTGTCTCCCATTTCTTCAACTACAAATACTACGTCTATCAATACGCAACCAGCTTCGCTGCGTCCCAGGCGCTGGCCAAGCAAGTCCTGGACGAGGGCGACGCGGCTGTCGAGCGCATCCAGAAGAACTTCCTCGAGGCGGGCAATTCCGCACCGCCGATCGAAGTGCTGAAGGCGGCTGGCGTGGATATGTCCACCTCCAAGCCGATTGAGCAAGCAATGGAGATCTTCGAGGAGACGCTCAATGAGCTGGAAAAGCTGGTAAACGAAAAATAAGTATCGACCGGATTCGCGTCAATCGCCATGAGAGACGGCAGGGAGAGATTATCTCCCTGTTTTTTTTTGCTCCATGCAATTGTATTCGTTTTTGAGATGTAAATTTCGCTCGCCATAAGACTCAAGTTTCTTTGACAGAAGCGCTGTCTTTTTTAAAGATAGGGGTAGCAGGATACGAGAGAGTGCGAATTTTCCACAGGGATTCGATTGTAATTAAAGACACAAGTTTTTATACTAGAAAGGATGTGAATGAAAAAAAGTACAAGGAGTGTATATAGATGGGTGCATCTTGTGGCATTGTAGGACTTCCCAACGTAGGCAAGTCGACTCTGTTCAATGCGATTACGCAAGCGGGAGCAGAATCGGCCAACTATCCGTTCTGTACGATCGATCCCAACGTGGGGGTAGTCGAGGTGCCAGACCCGCGCCTGAACAAACTGACGGAGATCGTCGTTCCCAATAAAGTAGTCCCGACGGCGTTTGAGTTCGTCGATATTGCCGGACTTGTAAAAGGAGCCAGCAAAGGGGAGGGACTGGGCAACCAGTTTCTCGGCCATATCCGCGAGGTGGATGCCATCGCGCACGTGGTTCGCTGCTTTGAGGATGAGAACATCACGCACGTGGCGGGACGCGTAGATCCGCTGAGCGATATTGAAACGATTAACCTGGAGCTGATTTTTGCCGATCTCGACTCGGTAGAGCGCCGGATCGACCGGATCGCCCGCAAGGTAAAAGCCGGGGATAAGGAAGCAAAGCAGGAGCTGGACGTGCTGGAGCGGCTGAAGGCTGCTTTTGAAGCAGGACAGTCCGCACGCAGTGTGGAGATGAGCGAGGATGAGCTAAAACTGATTCGCGACCTCCACTTGCTGACGATCAAGCCGGTACTGTATGTGTGCAACGTAGCCGAAGACGGCATCCTTGACGCGGACAACAATCCGCATGTGCAGACTGTCCGCAAATTTGCCGCAGAAGAAGGCGCGCAGGTCGTCGTGATCAGCGCCAAAGTAGAAGCGGAGATCGCCGAGCTGGAGGGCGAGGACAAGCAGATGTTCCTCGAAGAGCTGGGATTGCAAGAATCCGGTCTCGACCGTCTGATCCGCGCCGCTTATGAGCTGCTCGGTCTGATTACGTACTTCACGGCAGGCGTACAGGAAGTCCGTGCTTGGACGATTCGCCAAAACACCAAGGCTCCGCAAGCTGCGGGGGTCATCCACACCGACTTCGAGCGCGGCTTTATCCGTGCCGAGGTGATCGCCTACGACGATCTGGTGGAGGCCGGTTCGGTAGCCGCCGCCCGGGACAAGGGAAAATACCGCCTGGAGGGGAAAGAGTACATCGTGCAGGACGGAGATGTCATGCATTTCCGGTTCAATGTATAGAACTCTTCCTTGCTATGAGGTAGGCCATTTGCTATAATCTTTAAATGCGAGTATTTATGGAGTGCATCTATATGCGTTTCTTTAGCACTCGCTCCTTGCCCGCTAGCGGGCCGCTAAGTCCATAAGGAGGTGAAAAGGTATGCGTCAATACGAAGTGATGTACGTATTGCGTCCAGACCTTGAAGAGGAGAAAATCAAAGCCAACGTTGCTCGTTACAGCGATGTAATCACCAGCTTCGGCGGAGAGATCACGAAACTTCAAGAAATGGGCAAACGTCGTCTTGCTTATGAGATCCAAAAGTTCCGTGAAGGTTACTACGTTTTGATGAACTTCAAATCGAATGCTGATGCTGTTGCGGAAGCAGATCGTCTCATGAAAATCAACGACGACATTATTCGCTTCTTGTTCATTCGTGAAGAGAAGTAAACTGTCGTATCGGGCAGAGGGGGACCCAAGATGAATAAAGTCATTCTCATCGGCAACCTGACGAAAGATCCGGAGCTTCGCTATACGCCGAATGGCGTCGCCGTTACCACCTTTACCTTGGCCATCAACCGTCCGCGTCCGAACCAGGCGGGCGAGCGTGAAGCCGACTTCATTAATATTGTCGCTTGGCAAAAGCTGGCCGACCTGTGCGCTACCTATTTGCGCAAAGGAAGACAAGCTGCTGTCGAGGGCCGTCTGCAGACGCGCTCCTATGACAATAAGGAAGGAAAAAAGGTATACGTGACGGAAGTCGTTGCGGAGAACGTTCAGTTTCTCGGCGGAAAAGGCGGAGAAGGTTCGGGCTTTGACCCAGGCTTTGGCGGAAGCAAACCGTTCGGCGGTCAGAGGGATGAGATGGATGCGTTTAGGGATCCCTTTGCGAATACTGGCAAGCCTATCAACATTTCGGACGATGACTTGCCGTTCTGATTGAAGGACACTCGATCGTATAACGTTCACATTTCCTGAAAAAAGGAGGGACTTGCATGGCACGTAAAGGACGTCCAAATAAACGCCGCAAAGTATGCTTTTTCAAAGTAAATAAAATCAAGCATATTGACTACAAAGATGTTGATCTGCTGAAAAAGTTTATCAGCGAACGTGGCAAAATCCTGCCTCGTCGTGTGACTGGTACTTCGGCGAAGTATCAACGCGCACTGACTGTTGCGATCAAACGCGCTCGTCAAGTAGCGTTGCTGCCGTACACCACTGAATAAGGATGAAAGCAAAAAAGGGGGACACAATCGCGTGGCCCTCTTTTTTCCTATATCGATAAACCTTTATCCGTAAACTTTTCGCAAAGTCAACGCAATGAATCACGACGAGATACATGAAGAGGTGTCGCCATGCCTTCGAAAACCAAACAATTGGCGGAGAACGCCCTATTACTGGGAATTGCATTGGTTCTGCTGTTCGTCAGTACATATACAGTAGCAGGCGTAGTTACGAGCCTGCTCTTGCCCTTGCCGTTTGTCCTCTTGGGAATGCGCAGAACCATGTCATCCACGATCTGGATTGTCGTCGTATTCGCATTCCTGGGCGGAGTGTTTACAGGAATCGTGTCTGCTCTCATGGCATTGACGGTGGCTCTCTGGGGAGCCGTCATGGGGCAGATGTACGCCAAAAGAGGGTCGGCGCTTGCGGCAATCACTGCGGGAGCTGCTGTCGTCTTCCTCGGTTATGTGGCGATTTTGGCCCTGTCCACGTACATCTTCGGCTTGGATTTGAACGAGATGATGAAACGGGCGGCGGAATACAAGCCCCCCTTTATGCCGCAGGAGCAGTTTGATCAGGGAATGCAACTCGTCAAAATGGGGATGCCAGCCTTTCTCGTGATGATGAGTTTTATACAAAGCGGGATTACGCACGGCATATCCCGGCTCGTGGGGAAACGGATGAGACTGTCTGTTCCGGCTCTGCCACCGCTCCGGGATTGGAGTTTTCCGCGCTCTCTTTTGTACTACTATTTTATTTCCATGATGGCTCTGCTTTTCATGGGCAATGACCTGGAAGGGACCTTCTGGACGAGCGCGGTACTGAATGTCAAGGTGATGCTGGATGTCATTTTGACTTTGCAGGGACTTGCCTTTTGCTTCTTTTCCATTCATTTGTACAACAGGAAGGCATTGGCTCCTGTGCTCATTGTCTCTCTATTTATTTTTCCTCCGCTAACCACTATACTTAGCTTATTGGGCATATTTGATTTGGGAGTAAACTTGCGAAAGAGACTGGAAACAAGAGTGAAGAGGGGCTGAGGAAATGCCCAAATTCCTGTTAAAGCGATGGTACGGGCTGCACATGGTCTTGGCTCTTACCTTTAGCTTGTTGCTGCTGGGAATTTTGACGCTTCATCACTGGATGTACGGGGCGATCGGGGTCATCTGCCTAATCGGGCTCGTAATCTATGTCCTGCAGGCTGAAAAAGGCTTCCAGCGGGATCTTCGTCTGTACTTGGCCACGGTCACGCACCGGGTCAAAAAAGCGGGCGAAGGCGTCATTCAGGAAATGCCGATTGGGATCTTGCTATACAACGAAGAAAAAGTAATTGAGTGGGTAAACCCCTTCATGACCAATATGTCCGGTGACGAGATGATGATCGGGAAAAATCTTCTCGACGTCTTTCCGCAGTTGACGCTGAAGCCGGAGCAGAAGAGACTGGAATTTGTGTATAACGAGCGCACCTATGAAGTGCTGGTCCGGGGAGAAGAGAGATTGCTCTACTTCACGGACATCACCAACTTCAAAGAGCTGACGCTGCGTTACCATCGCGAAAAAGCGGTGCTGGCCATCATACATCTGGACAATCTCGATGAGGTCGGTCAGGTCATGGATGATCAGAGCCGTACCCTTCTTTCGACGAGTGTGGCCGGCGTGATTACCGAATGGGCCAACCGGCACGGCATCTATTTGCGCCGCGTCTCTGCGGACAAATTTTTGGCGTTGATGGAGCGGGAGACACTCGACAAACTGGAAGAGAGCCGCTTTGACATCCTCGATGTGGTGCGGGAGATGACCGCGGACAACAAGATTCCGATCACCCTGAGCATCGGGGCGGGAGCGGCGGCCAATTCCTACATCGAGCTGGGGCAGATGGCGCAATCCAGCTTGGATATTGCCCTCGGCCGCGGCGGCGACCAGGCGGCCGTCAAGATTGGAAACAAGCTGACCTTTTTTGGCGGCAAATCCAATGCAGTTGAAAAACGGACACGGGTCCGCGCGAGGGTCATCGCCCATGCGCTGCGGGATCTGATCCACGAAGCGGAGCACGTCATCGTCATGGGGCACAAGCAGCCGGATATGGACTCCATCGGGGCGTCGCTCGGCGTACTGAAAGCTGTGCAACTCCAC
The DNA here is from genome assembly GCF_016406105.1 of Brevibacillus composti. NCBI lineage: Bacteria > Bacillati > Bacillota > Bacilli > Caryophanales > Paenibacillaceae > Brevibacillus > Brevibacillus composti. The sequence goes on along the minus strand of NZ_CP066308.1, from coordinate 4,431,793 downwards.
AAAAAAGATGCCTATATCGTCATGGACGAAGGAAATTCGTCTGTGGATCGTTTGATGAAAGAAATCTATGCGCACGAAGAGCTGGCGGAAGCCTTTATCACGCCGGAACAGGCCATTCGTCTGATTACCGGGCGCACCCTGCTCGTAGTCGTCGATACGCATCGGCCGTCCCTGGTCATCGAGCCGCGGCTGCTCGAGGAGACCAGCCGTATCGTGGTGATCGACCACCACAGACGCTCGGAGGAGTTCATCGAGCCGGTGCTCCTCTATCTGGAGCCGTATGCTTCCTCCACGTCTGAACTGGTGACCGAGCTCTTGCAATACCAGAGCGAACGCTTGAACATCGACAGCCTGATCGCGACCGCGCTGCTGGCCGGAATCGTGGTGGATACCAAAAGCTTTGCGTTTCGCACAGGCTCGCGCACATTTGAAGCGGCCTCGTTCCTTCGTCGGAACGGTGCGGATACAGCAGCCGTGCAGCGTCTCTTGAAAGAAGACCTGAACCAGTATGTGAAGCGGGCTCGGGTCATCATGAATACCGAGAAGTACCGGGACAATATGGCGATTGCCGTCGGCGATCCGCAGGAAGAGTTCACACAGGTGCAGGTGGCTCAAGCGGCGGAGCAATTGTTGACGCTGTCGGGCATCCAAGCCGCCTTTGTCGTCGCCAGAAGAGCGGACGATACGGTACTGATCAGTGCCCGTTCACTCGGGGACATCAATGTTCAATCGATCATGGAGCATCTGGGCGGAGGCGGCCATTTGACAGCCGCAGCCAACCAGATGGAGGGAGTATCCTTAAAAGAGGCAGTCAGACGATTGAAAGAAGCGATTGACGAAGTCGTCTAAGCTGCTGTCTGACAGAGGAGGAATGTTTCATGAAAGTAATTTTTCTGAAGGATGTAAAGGGGCAAGGCAAAAAGGGAGAAGTCAAAGATCTCTCGGAAGGCTACGTACGCAATTTCTTGCTGCCGCGGGGATTGGTAAAAGAAGCTACCGAAGCCAATATGAAAACGCTGGATGCCCAGCAGCGCAGCGAGGCCAAGCGCAAAGAGCAGGAAAAGCTCGATGCGGAAAAGCTGGCTGAGACGATCAATGAAATCACCGTAAAGGTAGCGGGGAAAGCGGGAGACGGCGGACGATTGTTCGGAGCCATCTCCAGCAAGCAAGTCGCGCAGGCGCTGGAAGATCAGTTCCAAATCAAGCTGGACAAACGCAAGCTGGAGATGGAAGCGATCCGCGCGCTGGGTGTGACCCAAGTCAAAGTGAAGCTTCATAATGAAGTGACCGCTACACTGAAAGTGCATGTCGTGGAAGAGAAATAATAACGGCGAGAATACGAGATAAGTGAGGGGTGTGACGTGAGCGACCTGTTTTTGGACCGTGTGCCGCCGCAAAACAACGAAGCGGAGCAGTCAGTTTTGGGGGCCGTGTTCTTATCGAAGGAAGCTCTCATCACGGCAATCGAAATCCTTCGACCCGAAGATTTTTACAAAACCGCCCATCAGCGGATTTTCAAAACCATGCAGGACCTCTACGACAAAGGGGAGCCGGTCGACCTGGTCACGGTGACCGCAGAGCTGCAGGATCACAAGCTGCTGGATGAAGTGGGCGGCGTTCCTTATCTCACGGAGATTGCCAGCTCGGTTCCCACCGCAGCCAACATCGAATACTACGCGAAAATCGTCGAGGAGAAGTCTCTCCTGCGGCGATTGATTTTGACGGCGACCAAAATCGCCAACGACGGATATTCCCGTGAGGACGAAGTCGGGGAGATCATCGCCGATGCGGAGAAATACATCCTGGAGATCGCCCAGAACCGGAACAGCGGCGGATTTACGCCGATTCGCGACGTCCTGTTGGAGACCTATGAACGGATTGAGTTTCTCAGCCAGCGGCGCGGAGATGTCACCGGCATTCCATCCGGATACCCCGATTTGGACAAGATGACCGCCGGTTTTCAACGAAGCGACCTGATCATCCTGGCAGCCCGCCCCTCTGTAGGGAAGACGGCTTTCGCGCTGAATGTCGCCCAGAATGTGGCGGCACGCGCAGGAGAGACCGTCGCGATTTTCTCACTGGAGATGGCGGCTTCCCAGCTGGTGCAGCGGATGATTTGTGCGGAGGGCAATCTGGACGCCTCCCGCATGCGTTCCGGCTGGCTGGAGGAGGATGACTGGCAAAAGCTGACGATGGCGATTGGGACGCTGGCCAAAGCGCCGATCTACATCGACGATACGCCGGGCGTCACCGTCCAGGACATCCGTGCCAAGTGCCGGCGCCTCCAGGCCGAACGCGGCCTCGGGATGATCCTGATCGACTACCTGCAGCTGATCCACGGGCGCGGCAAGGGCGACAACCGCCAGCAGGAGGTATCGGAAATCTCCCGAACGCTGAAGGGAATTGCCAGGGAGCTGAATGTGCCGGTCATCGCTCTGTCCCAGCTCAGCCGCTCCGTGGAGCAGCGCCAGGACAAGCGGCCGATGATGTCGGATATTCGTGAGTCCGGCTCGATTGAGCAGGATGCCGATATTGTCGCGTTTCTGTATCGGGACGACTATTACGACAAGGAAACCGAGAACAAAAACGTGATCGAAATCATCATTGCTAAGCAGCGTAACGGCCCGACCGGAACGGTGGAGCTGGCGTTTTTGAAGGAATATAACAAATTTGTCAGTTTGGACAACCGTTATCGCGATGCGGCAGGATGATGAAGCAGCATATTTTACCGTTTTTGCCAGAAGAGCCGGAACCGTATCCGGCTTTTTTTCTATTATGAAAATACCGAACGTATTAACTTGACAAATTGTTAACGTTCGTATTTTCATTGACAGACTTGGGCTGGTTTAGTACACTTAGATTGTTTCAGGCCCAATAAGGCAATGATGAAATCAGGAGGTGTTTTTCGATGTCAACTGTCGTTGTCGTCGGAACCCAATGGGGCGATGAAGGAAAAGGGAAAATTACCGATTATCTAGCGGAGAGCGCAGAGGTCGTAGCTAGATACCAAGGTGGTAACAATGCGGGCCATACCATTATTTTTGGCGGCAACAAATACAAACTGCACTTGATTCCCTCCGGAATTTTCTATACAGATAAGATTTGTGTGATCGGAAACGGCATGGTGATCGATCCAAAGGCGCTGGTAACGGAGCTGGATTACATCCATGGCTTTGGTTTCTCGACCAAAAACCTGAAAATCAGCGATCGCGCGCATGTGATCCTGCCTTACCACATCAAGCTGGACAGCGTGGAAGAAGAGAGCCGCGGCCCAAACAAGATCGGGACGACCCGCAAAGGGATCGGCCCGGCGTATATGGACAAAGCTGCTCGTATCGGGATCCGCATCGCCGATCTGCTGGACAAAGAAGAGTTCGCGCGCAAATTGGAGCGCAATCTCGCCGAGAAAAACATGCTTCTGGAGAAAATGTACAACACGAGCGGTTTCGATCTGAACGAAGTGCTGGAAGAGTACCTCGGCTATGCCGAGATCATCCGCCCTTACGTGGCCGATACGTCCGTGGTGCTGAACGACGCCATCGACCAGGGAAACCGCGTCCTGTTTGAAGGGGCACAAGGCGTCCTCTTGGACATCGACCAAGGCACGTATCCGTACGTAACTTCCTCCAACCCGATCGCCGGCGGCGTGACGATTGGTTCCGGCGTAGGTCCGACCAAGATCAACCAAGTAATCGGTGTGGCGAAATCCTACACGACTCGTGTCGGCGACGGACCTTTCCTGACTGAATTGACCGATGCGACAGGCGACCACATCCGCGAGGTCGGCTTCGAGTACGGCACGACCACAGGCCGTCCGCGCCGCGTGGGCTGGTTTGACAGTGTCGTGGTTCGCCATGCGCGCCGTGTGAGCGGCATTACCGGACTGGCGATCACCAAGCTGGACACGCTGACAGGCATCGAAAAGCTGCGCATTTGCACAGCGTACAAGTACAACGGGGAAATCATCGAGTCTTTCCCGGCAAACCTGAACCAGCTGGCAAAGTGCGAGCCGGTGTATGAGGAGCTCCCCGGCTGGACGGAAGACATCACCGGCGTACGCAGCTTGCACGAGCTGCCGGAGAATGCCCGTCACTACATCGAGCGCATCACGCAGCTGACCGGTATCCCGCTCTCCATCTTCTCGGTAGGGCCAGACCGCGAGCAAACGGTTGTGGTGCGTGGGATTTACGGATAATCGCAGGAAAGAGTATGTGTTGGCTCTAAGGCCTTAGAGAGCGATCACTTATAGAACAGGCTGGCAACGGTTATGCAGCCTAACCCCCGTCCCTATGACGGGGGTTTTTTAATCGCTGTGGAGCGGATCAGTAGCGACAACAGCCATCGGTTCAAACAAAGGGGAAAAGCCGGCAAAACTTTTTTCGCACCGGACAGACACGAAAAGAGATCATCTGGGCATATGGTATGGCATACCAAGAAAAATGAGGTGGTCATGATGATGGGTTTTGATCAGAAGGCGATGAAGCTTCTGGGCAAGAACGTTCAGGTGAAGATGTTTAACGGTGTCGTCATCAAAGGAACCATGACTCATTTTGACAACGGCTATCTTTGCTTTATTACGACGTACAAAAGAAAGGACGCCGGGAAGACGACCATCCGCCGCCTGGCCGTCAAGGATATCACGTCGATGGTCGAGGTGTGACTTCCCATGCAAAATGGCAAATAGCCACCTATCCCTCTACGGGGCAGGTGGCTTGTGTTTTGTCCCTGCTGCTAAATCTCGCCGCCGTGGGATCTAATAATCTGCACGGCTTCGTCGCCTCTATTCTCCGGAACGACCGCTGTAAGCAAAATATTGCCCAAACCGACATCGCCGCGATCAGCCATGCCGCTGGCGTCCGGTCCAGCGGCAGCGAGGACGCTGGCATCCCGTCCTGTGGGAAAATCGCCGGCTTCGGTAAGGGCGGCCAGACTCGGAATCTCTCCTGTTACGGGATTGGTGATCTGTTCGATGCCATCACCCGGATACTGGCCGATATGCGCAATCTGAATCGTGTCGAAGCCCGCCTGACGAAGCGAGTTGGCTGCCTTTTCGGCTGCCTCGACTGTCTGAAAACCGGCTAAAATATTCCGTTCCTTCAAGATTTCTCTGCTCCTCTCGTCCCTGATGATAAAAACTTCCAGATAGTGTGTACCTATTATGGGGCAAAAGGCAAAAATCTATTCGACGGTATTTTACACTTGATGGTGTCGGTATTTTTGTGGTAAAGTCGACATAGTTGCTTTCTTTAGGCAATATGGTAGATAATTGGAAACGAATATGTGGTAATTTCGACCTAACAAATATGTACAAAAATTCCAAATAGTTACGTTCGTGAAGGAGATGTATCTGTTTTCAGGAGGGACAAGGTATGCAAAAGGCCGATTGGATGGCCAAGCTGCAAAATCAGACAAAGCAGTTTGTCGAGAGAAGCAGCCGAGCTGCGAAATACGCGGTCGAGCGAGCAAGCACGTTTGTCCGTACTAACAAAAAGCAAACCCTTACGATTGCGGCAGGATTGCTGCTGACGGCAGCGATCGGGGCATCGGCCAACTATTACTACAAGAGCAACATCATTACCGTTTATCACGTCGCGGTGAATGGGCAAGAGATCGGAGTCGTGAGCGATCCGCAGGTGATCCATTCCTGGACACAGGCAAAGTTGGAAGAGGAAAAGGCAAAGCACGGCCTCAACCTGACCATGTCTGACTACATAACGTTTACGGAAGAAACCGAATACAAGGCAAAATTTGATAACGAGGCAGCTCTCAAAGCACTGTCGGAAGTAGCCGACATCAAAGTCGAGGCTGTCAAATTGGTCGTGGATGGAAAAGTGGTCGGCTATGCCGAAAACAAAGAGGCGGCCGAGAAGGCTTTGAACATCGTGAAGGAGAAATTCTCCGGCATCCCGCAAGATCAAGGGAAAAAGCTGACGGTCTCCGCGGCGTCAATCGGACAGCCGAAAGCAGCGCCTGCGGTGGAAGTGGCGATCAAGGAAGAGGTAAAGCTGGAGAATGATTCGGTGACAGCCGCACAGGTCTTGCCAGTGGACAAGCTGGAGGAGCTGTTGTCCAAAGGGACTTTCAAGGAAGTCATCCATACCGTCGTCGAGGGTGACTGCGTCGGCTGCATCGCCAAGAAATACGGTATCACTTCAAAAGACATTTATGCCAACAACCCTGGCATTACCGAAAATACGGTGCTTCAACTGGGGCAGCAAATCAATGTGACGGCATTGCGTCCGCTGGTAACCGTCCAGGTGAAGGAAGAGGTTACGCAAAAAGAATCGATTCCGTACACCACGCAATTCCAAAACAACGACAAGCTGCCAAAAGGGGAAACCAAGGTCGTCCAAGAAGGGAAAGAAGGCAGCAAAACGGTCCGCTATCTGGTCATTAAAGAAAATGGACAAGTGGTCGAGCGAAAAGTACTGGATCAGCAGGTAGACAGCCAGCCTCTGGTCAAAATCGTCGAACGAGGCACGAAAGTGATTCCATCGCGTGGGACAGGCCGTCTGGCTTGGCCGGCAAGAGGAAGCATCAGCAGCGGCTTCGGCATGAGGTGGGGACGTCTCCACAAGGGGATCGATATTGCCGGATCTGGCGCCGTACGGGCGGCAGACAACGGACGGGTCATCTCCGCCGGATGGGACGGCAACTACGGCAAATCCGTCTTGATCGACCATGGCAATGGCATGCAGACGCGTTATGGCCATCTCCGCTCCATCAGCGTCAAAGTGGGCGATGTGGTCGCGCAAGGCAAAACCATCGGCGTCATGGGGTCTACCGGACAATCGACGGGTGTTCACCTGCATTTTGAGGTCTTACAGAATGGACGAGCCCAGAACCCGATTCGTTTCCTTAAATAAACAGAAAAGTGTAAGCAAATTTATCCAAAGGGCTTCTCTCCCGCAGAGAGGGCCCTTTTTCTGCTTGCGGGAGGGAGCGCCGAGCGAAGCTGTCTGTTACAATAAGAGGAGGTGTGTCTCGTAAAACTGCGGCGCTGACCGGGCTGGTAGCGCTGTGAAGGATATCTCATGGATCAAGTGGAATCCATTACGATACAGAAGGGGGAGAGCGAGATGGCAAAACTCCTGGTAGTAGACGACGAAAAACCGATTGCCGATATTTTGAAATTTACCTTTGAAAAAGAAGGGTACCAGGTCGTCTGTGCCTACGACGGGGAAGAGGCTCTTCTGCTCGTTCAGGAGGAAAAGCCGGATTTGATCCTGCTGGATGTGATGCTCCCCGGACGGGACGGCATGGACGTCTGCCGTTCCGTACGACAGACCTGCGATGTGCCGATCATCATGCTCACCGCAAAAGACTCGGAAGTGGACAAGGTGCTGGGGCTAGAGCTCGGGGCGGACGATTACGTCACCAAACCTTTCAGTGCCAGGGAACTGGTAGCCCGCGTCAAAGCGCAGCTGCGCCGCCAACAGCCGAAGAGCGAGGAACAAGAAAATCACGTGCTGCGGATCCATGAACTGGAGATCGACACCCAGTCGTATACGATTGAAAAGGCGGGGGAGCAGCTCGATCTGACTCACCGGGAATTTGAACTTTTGGTCTATCTGGCTCGTCACCAGGGGCAGGTGCTGACGCGTGAGCATCTGCTGCAATCTGTCTGGGGCTTTGACTACTTCGGAGATGTACGTACGGTGGACGTGACGATTCGGCGCCTGCGTGAAAAAATCGAAGACGATCCGAGTCAACCCCGGTACATTATCACGAGACGGGGACTCGGCTACACCATGCGCAACCCGGGAGGCAATCTGGGATGAGGTCAATCCCTCTGTTTCGCGTGTTTCGCCTGTTCAAAACGGTTCAGTGGAAAATGGTTGTGATCTACATGCTGCTGATCCTGATGGCGATGCAGTTTATTGGCGCGTACTTCGCCCGGGAAGTAGAGAGCTACTATCTGAACAATTTTTCCGAAACGCTGAACGCGCAGGCGAGCCTGTTGGCCACACTGTCGCAGGGGTACTTGCGGCCAAACGAAGGCAAGGAGCAAAGCCCCGAAGAAGTACGCCAAGGCATCGACAACCTGATCACCCACTTGGTCAAGCTGAATGGCGCCAATGTGAGGGTCATCGATTCAAATGGAACGGTCATTAGCACGACCGAAGACAAGCGGACGATCGGCCAGCGCAATTCCCAGCCAGAGGTGACGATTGCCCTCCTGGGGACGCGCAGCGAATCGACCCGAATCGATCCCCGCACCGGAGACCGGGTCAAAATCCTCGTACTGCCCGTCAAAGGCGACAATATCGTCTACGGTGCCGTCTATATGGCCGCCTCGATGGAGGGGACCTATACGACGATTCGCAAGATGAACGGAATTCTGGCCTCGGGGACGATGATCGCGCTGATATTGACAGCCGCGCTGGGCGTGGTCCTGGCTCGGACGATCACGACGCCGGTCAAGGAGATGACACGCCAGGCTCGCGCCGTTTCTGACGGAGATTTCAATAGAAATGTAAGAGTATATAGTGATGATGAAATCGGCCAGCTCGGGATGGCCTTTAACCATATGACGCTCCGGCTGAAGGAAGCGATCATGCAGCAGGAAGAAGAGCGGGAAAAACTGGCGGGGATCCTGCGGAACATGTCTGACGGCGTGGTCGCCTCCAATCGGGACGGACAGATCATGCTGATGAACCGCGCCGCCGAAGAGATGCTCCAGGTTACCATGGGTGAATGCGCGGACAAGGAACTGACGCTGTACGATCTTCTCCGCTTGCCGCCGGAGGAGGAAATGCCGCTCCACGCTCAGGTGGAGCCGCTGATTATCGAGATGATGCTGCCGCATCGCGAAGTGCTGATCTTGCGTGTGACCTTCACCCCGCTCCAGCACGACAGCGGAAAGCGGGGCGGCATCATCACGGTGCTGCAGGACGTGACGGAGCAGCAGCGGCTGGACCAGCAGCGCAAGGAGTTCGTGGCTAATGTTTCGCACGAGCTGCGGACACCGCTGACAACTGTTAAAAGCTATGTGGAGGCATTGCTGGATGGCGCTGCCCAGGACCCGGAGCTCTCCAACCGCTTTTTAAAGGTGACCATGTCGGAGACGGAGCGGATGATTCGTCTGGTCAATGACCTGCTCCAGCTCTCGCGTTTCGATTCGCAAGGCATCCATCTCAGGTACGTGGAGACGGATGCCAATCAGCTGCTGCGCTATGCGGCGGATCGCTTCTCCATGTTTGGCGAACAGCAGGGGGTCCAGCTCCGCCTGGAAGTGGCGGAAAATCTCCCACCGATCTATGTCGACCGGGATGCGATCAACCAGGTCCTGGATAATTTACTGTCCAATGCGGTCAAGTATACCCCAGAGGGAGGCTCGGTCGTGTTGATGGCGCAGGCCAATCGTCATCTGAAACGTCTGTATATCTCGATCACGGATACGGGAATCGGCATTCCCAAGCGCGATTTGAAGCGGATTTTCGAGCGGTTCTATCGGGTGGACAAAGCGCGTTCGCGCGGCCAGGGAGGAACCGGACTGGGTCTTGCGATTGCCCGCGAGCTGGTTGAGGCCCATGGAGCCGAGATCGATATTGAGAGCGAAGTGAATCAGGGGACCACCGTTACGTTTTGGGTGCCGTTCTACAGAGGAGGGACAGCGGGATGAAGCGGTGGATTGAACCAGTGAAGACCCTGTTGCTCACGGTACTGGTATTGTCCAGCTTTTGTCTGACGGCCCTGCTGTGGACGAACCAGCCCAATCTCCAATTTATCGAGCCGGCACAGTACAAGGAGTCCAAGCCGGTCAGGGAAAAGCAGCTGGAGGAGCTGGTCGCTCCGGAGTCTGTCGTCTTTCACTACGGAGATGACCGGCATACCCGGGCTACGGCAACCGATGGCCAGTACCGGATGATCCGGGATGAGATGTCCAAATGGATCTTTCTGGAGTTTACCCCCTACATCCTCAAGATTGAAAAGTGGGAGGAAATTGCCCGGGAAAAGCCGGGAATCGAGATTCGCTTTCGCAACAGCATCCCTCTCTCTGTCGTGGGGAAGCTGGTTACCTTTCGTGATGAGATCAGCGACAAGGGGAAGGGCATCGACCGTTTGGTGCTCTACTACGAAGAAGAGGAGGATCTCGTCTACGCGCTGTTCATCCTCTCCGGGGAAGAGCAGGTCCTGCGCAGCCGCACATCGATCAGTCCCAAGGATTTGCGGCAGTCCTATCTGCCGGCAGGCAACACGATGCCCGAGCAGATCATGAAGGTCGTCCAGCGGGCGCCGGTGCTTCCTTTTCTGGAGCGGGCGCGAGGGGCCGGGTCGATCTACTATCTGCCGAAAAACCCGGTGCGGATGCAATCTTTCCGCTTTGCCTACCAAACGATCGACAACAACCAGCTGCTTGACGCATACTTTCTCGACCGCACGCTGGTGAGGCAGATCGTCGAGCGGGACAAGTCGATTATCTATACGGACGGCAGCCGTTCGATTCAACTGCGGCCCGATCAGCAAACGATCACCTTTACCGATCCGGTTATCCAGTCGATTGCACCCGAGCTGACGGATGAGGAAAAGGTAAAGGGGGCTGTCTCCTTTATTAACAAACATTTGGGATGGACGGACGAGTTTCATTTCGAGACAATCAAAAAAAGCTACAACGAAAAGGATGTCGTCACTTTTCGCCAGTACATGGGCGCCTATCCGCTCTACAGCAAGGGAGGCTATCCGATCGATACGATCCGGGTGACGGTGGAAGCGGGACAAATCGTCACGATGGAGCGTTCCCTGATCGATTTGGACCGCTACATCCAAAGCACGGGGTGGCTGGCGATGTCGGGGCCGGAGTTGTACCAGTACATCCGGGACAAAGGGCTGGCCAATACCGATCAGATCCAGAATGCCTATTTGTCGTATGAGACGGTGACCCATGAAGAGTATGTCGAGCTGATTCCGATCTGGGTGGTCGAACTGATCAATTATCCAAATCTGACGATTCCTGCCCAGTTGACTCAGGGAGGGGGGGCGGGCCATGGACTGGAGTAAGACCAAAACCATTTTAATCTGGGCCTTTCTCATGCTGGACGTATTCCTGGGGTATCAGGTATACGCGACGCGCGGGGGATACTTGCAGAGTCCGCAGGCATCCCAGGCGGAAAAATGGGAGATGAGGGACTACCTGAGCCAGCACAACATTACGCTGGACGCGGAAGTGCCTACAGAAACGCCGGATATGACCCTATTGAACGCGGAGTATACGGGGTTTGGACCCATCGAGCTTCAGGAGATGACGGGCATCCAGGCGACCGTCGAGAAAATGGCGCTGGCCGCCAGACTGGACCCACCCATCCCGATTCACGGTCAAATCACTCCAAGTGAGCTGCTCAGGCAGATCGGGCCGCGTATGATGTATGCGGAGCAGTATACCGCCGACCTGTATCAGTCCAACCAGGGACGGCTGCTGTACTGGCAGATGTACGACAAAAAGCCGCTGTTCGTAGCACCGTTGGAGGTCTACCTGGCAGACGGCACCATCCTGGGATACCGGCAAACCTTCCTGAACATTCGCAGCCAGGGGACAAGCAGACCGATCATCTCCGGCTACACGGCGATCCGCTCTTTGGTAGAAAAGCAGGTCATCCAGCCGGGAGAGCGAATCGAGAGTGTGACGCTGGGCTACTACGGCTCGTACGATGCGGAAAGTCAGGTTTTGGCGCCGGTATGGCGGATCATTCACGATGGAAAGCAACACTTTGTGAACGGGATAACCGGGGCGCAGGAACGCCCCCTCATCGGTTTTTATTTCCCGGGGAAATGACAAAAGCAAGCAAGCGGCACGGAGAGAAGAGGGGTTTTTGTGAGATTTAGTGTACTGGCAAGCGGGAGTACCGGCAATGCCATCTACGTGGCGACAGACCGTATCTCCGTATTGATTGACGTGGGAATTACTGGAAAACAGGCAGAGTCGGCTTTGCGGGAGATTGGCGTGGATCCCAAAGAGCTAAGCGCGATTCTCGTCACGCATGAACATGTCGATCACATCAAAGGGATTGGCGTGATGGCCCGCCGCTACGATTTGCCGATCTATGCCAATCAGAAGACGTGGGCTGCATTGGAAGGGCAGATCGGCACGCTGCGCGAGGATCAGAAGCTGCTGTTTGAGGTGGGAGAGAAAAAGGAGCTGGAGGACCTGGGGATCGAGTCGTTTGGCATCTCGCATGATGCTGTCGAACCGATGGGCTTCTGTTTTTACCACGGCCAGAAAAAGCTGAGCGTGGCGACAGACCTCGGGTATGTAAGCGACCGGATCAAAGAGACGATTCGCGGCGCAGATGCCTATGTGTTTGAATCCAACCATGATGTCGAGCTGCTCCGCATGTCCCAGTATCCCTGGAGCATCAAGCGGCGGATTCTCAGCGATGTCGGCCATTTGTCCAATGAAGCGGCCGGGGAAGCGATGATCGATATCTTGCAGGGCCGCGCCGAAAAAGTATACCTGGCGCATCTGAGCCGAGAGAATAATATGATCGACCTGGCCCATCTGACTGTAAAGGGTATCCTCGAAGAGAGCGGGCTCAAGGTGGGAGATGACATTCACCTGCGGGAGACATACCCGGATCGCCCGACGAAGCTGGAAATCTTGTAGACAAGCCATACCCCCAGCCGTTCCACAACCTTTCCATATTTCTCACGCGATTTTGCCGAAAAGAGCGCGTATACTGAAAGTGTCAAAAACGATACGGTTTCAATTGGTATACAGGAAGGCGAAATCTGTAAAGCTAGGTACTAGAGAAAGGAGAGCGCGAACCATGGGTTTTTACGATGACATGGCACATGTAGAACGGAAGAAGCGTCAGCCGGGAATGGGTCGTTTGGTGATGACGTCCATTACTTCGGCGGTAATTGGGGGAATGGTCGTTCTCTTGATGCTGCCTACTCTCTCCAAATCGGGATATATATCTATGGTAGAACCGGGCAAGGTGAATGCGATGAGCAATCCGGCTGCCAATCTCTTTGCGCAGCCGGTTTCGGTAGAGGTGAGCAGCGCGACGGTGGACGCTGTGGAAAAAGCGGAGAATGCGGTTGTGGGCGTGATCAACATCCGCAGGGTCGTCAACTGGTTCAATGAGGAACAGGAGCAGAGAGGCGAAGGTTCCGGCGTCATTTTTGAAAAGAAAAACGGAAAAGCAAAGATTATTACCAATCATCACGTTATTGCCGGGGGCAGCCGAATCCAGGTGGCGCTGCCGGACGGGGAGACGGTCGAAGCCAAAGTGCTCGGCGCCGACCCTTTTACCGATCTGGCCGTGCTTGAAATTGACGGAGCCAAAGTAACCAAGGTGGCGGAACTGGGCGATTCCAGCACGCTGAGAGTCGGGGAGCCGGCGATTGCGATCGGGAACCCGCTGGGCTTGGAGTTTTCTCGTACGGTTACCCAAGGCATCATCAGCTCCTTGAACCGCTCGATGCCGATCGATATTGATGAAAACGGGCAGGACGACTGGGAGCTGGACGTGCTGCAAACGGATGCCGCGATCAACCCGGGCAACAGCGGAGGCGCCCTGGTCAACATCCGGGGGCAAGTTATCGGGATCAACACGATGAAAATCTCGAAAACCGGCGTCGAAGGACTCGGGTTTGCCATCCCGATCAACGATGTGAAAAAGATCGTCACGGATCTGGTCCAGTACGGCGAACTGAAGCGTGCCCAATTGGGAATCACGCCGTATGATCTGACCCGCGTGCCGCGCTATCACTGGAAAGAAACTTTGAACCTTCCGAATGATGTAAAAGCGGGCGTGGTCATCAGCAGCCCTGTCGGCAAATTCTCCGCAGCAGGCAAAGCCGGGCTGCAGCAGTACGATGTGATCGTCAAGCTGGACGGCAAGGATATCAACAACAGCGCGCAGCTGCGCAAGTATCTGACGCTGAACAAAAAGCCGGGAGACAAGATGGAAATCACCTATTACCGCGATGGTTTTCTGAAAACAACCACCGCGACCTTGGATAATCCCAGCCAGCAGTAAGTAATCGTGTCATGGAAATTGCGAGACGGAGGTCCCTCCAAGCGGGGCCTCCGTCTTTTTGATCGTGCGGAATCGGGAACTTGTCTCCCGATCCGATCCGACATGCGTGCGTGCAACGAAATGAAAGCCAAGTCCCGGTTTTTCAAGGCAGATGGGCACGGGCTAATCGTGCCTACCGATAACCCAGCTTCGCGACGTCAAAATTTGGTAACCAGTTGATTCAGATTCTCGGCCATTTTGGCCAGATCGACGACGGCGATGGAAGTTTCTTCCGTGCTGGCCGAGGTCTCCTGGGTGATGGCCGCAATATTTTGCGCGGCTCTCATCACTTCGGCCGTCTGTGCACTTTGTTCTTCGCAGCTGGCGGCTACTTCCGCGATGCGGGCCGACGTCTCTTTGGGTGGCGACACTGCTTTGTTTGGCCAATTTGCCGACCTCGCTAGCGCCACCGCAAACCCTCTGCCGTGCGCTCGCCAGCCCGGGCTGCTTCGATCGAGGCATTGAGGGCGAGCAAATTGGTCTGGCTCGCAATATCTTGAATGGAGCTGATGATCCGATCGATTTTCTGGGAGTTGGACAGCAGCTCGTCCACTTTGGCCGTGATGTCTTTCATGCCCGCGATGGACTTGGACATCATTTCGCCGCCGCTGAAGGCGACAGAGACGGTCTTGCTCACGAATTCATTCGTCTGCTCGATGTTTACTGCGGTCTGCGAGATAGCCTAGTTCATCTGCTCGATCATATCCGATACCTGACTCACCGAGGCGGACGGATGCTGGCTGCCGCTCGCGATCTCCTCGATACTGGCGGCGATCTCCTCGGAGGAGCTGGCGACACTCTCGGATGATTGCTGGATCTCATGGGTCACCTTCTTGATGTCGCGCATCGTGATGAAAGCCAGGACGATGCCGATGATCAGCTCTTTGGATTTATCCCACTGGGCTTGGGTGCTGTTGATGGCCTCGATGGTCTTGGCGGTATCGGTGTTGCGGGCGATTTGGAGAACGGTTGGGATTCTTGCGAGATAAGCCCCCCATTGCTGGGAAAAGTCGGCGTACAGTTGTTTTTCTTCCTCAGAAGAAATCATTTCCTCGTATCTTTTGAATTTTTGGTCCATTTCCTTCAGGAGGGCATTGATGTCTGCTTCCTGGGAGGCGATTTTCTCCCGATCTGTTTCCAGCCCGATCTTGGAGATGAGAGCAGGGACGTTGGAAATGTCTTCGTTCAGATCCCCCAGTACCACGACGCTGGGCAACCAGTTGACATCAATCTCTTTTGCTTCGTTGCCCATCTTTCCCATCAGGTACAGGGATACAGCGGAAGACAGCAGCAGCAAGAATAGGATGAGGGAAAACCCCAATAAGACTTTTTTGCGAATCGTCATGATGTGTAGTGCTCCTCTCCGGTTGTCAGATATTTAGTTACTACCACAAGTTTCACGGGTCTAAACAAGTTTTCTTTGATTTTCTGTATGAAACGGTGTTACATAGGGGAAATCGCCGTGAAAACACCCTTCTGATGGGGTGAGCAGGCAGGATCAGACGGCCCCTCAGAAAAATTAGGTATCTGCGGGATCTTCGTGTAAAATGGTGAGCAAACAGATGCACCTGGCGTCCGGATCGGGACACCTTCGAGAGCAGAGCTGTATAGGCGGAAACAGGGGAGGATCAGAAGACATGGAACTGTTTCAACAAATCTATGCCGGCTTGTCCATCATCAATCTGCTGTTGGCAGCGGTATTGATTTTTATGGAAAGGCGCAATATCGCCTCCACCTGGGCCTGGCTGATGGTTCTGTTGTTTTTGCCGGGTGTGGGGTTTGTGCTCTACCTCTTGTTTGGCCAAAGGCTTTCCCGTAGAAAGCTGTATAAATTGAAGGAAGGGGAATTTTCCCGTTATCGGGTAGCGCTGGAAAAGCAGAAGCAGGAGATTGAGTCCAACAGCATCCGCTTCCACGATCCGGCGATGGTCGACCACCGCAATATGATCCACATGAATCTGGTGAGCGACGCAGCGCTGTTTACCCAGGATAATGAGATTGATTTGTATACAGAGGGACACGGCAAATTCGAAGCGCTGTTTGCCTGTATCGACCAGGCGCGTGATCATATCCACCTGCAGTATTACATTATCCGCGACGATGCGCTGGGACAGCGGCTCATCCAGGCGCTGACGGAGCGGGCGCGGCAGGGCGTGAAGGTGAGGCTGCTCTACGATGCCGTCGGCTCCTCGGAGCTGACACGGCGATTTTTCCGGCCGCTGGTCGAGGCGGGAGGAGAAGTGGCGGCGTTTTTCCAATCCCCGATCCCGTATGTGAATATGTGGGTCAATTTCCGCAATCATCGGAAGCTGGTGATCATCGACGGCGTGATCGGCTTCATCGGCGGCTTCAACGTCGGCAATGAATACCTGGGGCTGGACAAGAGGCTGGGGTACTGGCGCGACACGCATCTCAAGATCGTCGGCAACGCCGTCCACTTGTTGCAGGCCCGTTTTTACCTCGATTGGAATCTGACCGGGCAGGGGAAGCGGCGAATGGAGGATGAAGTGCGCTATTTCCCCAGGATCGAGGGAAAGGGAAAGGTGGGCGTGCAGATCGTCTCCAGCGGTCCCAACTCGGAGAAACAGCAGATCAAGCACGGCTACCTGAAGATGATCTACAACGCCAAAGAGCGCATCTACCTGCAGTCGCCCTATCTGATCCCGGATGAGAGCCTGTTGACGGCTTTGAAAATGGCCGCGATGTCCGGCGTGGATGTCCGGGTCATGATCCCCGGCCGGGCCGATCACAAACTGGTCTACTGGGCCTCGCAGTCCTACCTGGGCGAGCTGCTCAAAAGCGGTGTGCGCTGCTATCTGTATGAGAAGGGCTTTTTGCATGCCAAAACCATGGTCGTCGACGGACAGATCGCCTCCGTGGGCTCGGCCAATCTGGATATACGCAGCTTCAAGATCAACTTCGAGACCAATGCCTTTTTGTTTGATACCGGGATGGCGAAGCGGCTGGAGAGAATTTTCCGGGAGGATCTGGCCGAGTGCCATGAGGTGACGCGGGAGGAGTACGAGAATCGCCCGCTGAAGGCGAAGCTGCAAGAGTCGCTCACCAGGCTGCTGTCGCCGATTTTGTAAAAGGAAAGAAGACGCTGACTCGCGGGAGGCAGTGTCTTCTTTGCATGCTAATCATGTTCAACCAGGCTGCGGACCGGGACGCTCTGCTCCCTCTCCGGCTCGTCGAGGGGAAAGATGCGGGCCATCTCCGTATCCTCGTCGACATGCTGGATGTAGACGGGGACTTCGTTAAAGGTAACACGGGCCATAACCGGGGACTCGGCGATTTCCTTCGCGCGTTGGGTGTTCAGGGGGAAGACCTCCTTTGCAGTGTTGTTACGACTAGTATTGGCCTTGGGGCTGTGATTGCATTCGGTTGCTGGGAGTGAGGCTGGCCGGAAGGTACGGGGCAATGAGCCAGGCGGTCATGGCGAATGGATGTAAAAAGAAGGGCGTCTGGGGTAGAATAAAGGACGATAGACTGGAGCGGAAAGGGCGAAATAAGCAAAAGAGGATAGAGCAGAACAGGGCAAATGCCAAAGAAATTGAAGAGAGATAGACCAATGGGAAAACAGATGAATAACACACAGGAGGCTGGAAAGATGGAAAAAATCAGAGAATCGATTCGGATCGACGGCAAAGAGGCAGAGCTGCATCAGGAGCACCCGGTTCGTTTTGTCTGCATGGAGCATCTCGATACGCAAATCGATGAATACGTGGATGAATTCGAAGTAGCACCCGATACGTACCGGGCGGAGTCCATCGAGGGCAAGCAGCTGGACAAGCGCTGCCGGGAATGCGGGGCACCTGCCGAGGTGGCATTGTTGCACGAGAAGGGAATGTAGGAGACATGCAGATCACGATTGTGAGCGTGGGGAAGCTGAAGGAGAAATATCTGCGGGAGGGGATCGAGGAGTACGCCAAGCGCCTCTCCGCCTACTGCCGGCTGCAGATCGTAGAAGTCAGCGACGAAAAGGCCCCGGAAGAGCTGAGCGCCAGCGAGATGGAGCAAGTGAAGCGCAAGGAGGGCGAGCGCATCCTGGCGCAGATCAAGCCGGATCATTACGTGATCGCGCTGGCGATCGAAGGGCAGATGTGGTCGTCGGAGAAGCTCTCGGCGGAGATGGACAAGCTGGCTCTGCACGGGCGGAGCCAGCTGGCTTTTGTGATCGGCGGATCGCTGGGGCTGTCGGCTGAGGTGCTGAAGCGCTCGGATCTGCAGCTGTCGTTTTCGAAGATGACCTTTCCGCATCAGCTGGTGAGGCTGATGCTGGTGGAGCAGGTTTATCGGGCGTTTCGGATTGGGAGGGGGGAACCGTATCATCGCTAATGGTAAAATATTATGGGAGTTCATCAAGTCCCTGATGCTTTCGGTATGGGTGCTGTTCAGATTGTCCAGCACATAAGGTTCAAGCGGGGCAATAAAGTCACATTCTTGGATCGTTGCTAGGCGGGTAAGGAGTATCGAGGAATCCTTCTGTAATGTTTCGATAGTAAAGTCGAATAGAAGGTTGATTTGGGTAATCTGCCGACCGACCACTCATAGCGGTGGTGGTGAATGCCTTGCTGGTATGAAGTTTTCCGATCTCTTTGCGGAAAAATCTCAACCTTTCCCCGAGGCCGACTGTTCTCAAGTAATCAAATTCATCCGGAGTTATTGTCCGTCGCGGCATATGTGTATGCCCAGCAGACGACGATCAAGCTTGTCCTGACGTTGGCCATCTACCACGCCCAAAACGTTACCGTCATGGATGAAATCTTGGGCGAGTTGGACAAGGCTAAAGGCGTACATACCCGGACAGCATCGCACATCGAATTCCTCTATGATCAAGTGCAGATGATTCGAGACACGCACCGACCGAAGAATAAGCAGTTGGCCGGGAGGCTGGCTATGTTGGCGGCAGGATTTCTCGTAGCGGTGTCCGTAATGACATATCTGTTTTGGAATCAATTCCTTTAAGTTGTCCCGTTTGATTAAACAGCCGAGGAGATGAAAACGTGTTTTGCACGAATTGCGGACGCAAGTATCGCGAAGATGAAAACTTCTGTGCTCAATGCGGAAAACCTGTAAACCGGGGTAATATATCCGAGAATGATCAACCGCAGAGCATGCGTTAACGTCAAGAAGTACCAAGGAAAAGAGCCGGATTCATTATTTCGATTGCAGTATGCAGTCTGCTGATGACGGTCGGACTGACAGCAGGCATGTTTTACATTGCGGATAAAATTGAGACATCCAAGCCGCCTTTACGGCCAATTGTAACGAGCGGCGGGACTTCAACCAAACCATGGGAAAACTTGGTGCCAGAAGAAGTGATGGAGCTGACTCCACTCGATCCAATGCCATATTAGTGGCTGCCGGAAACAAAAATATGAAAATCATAGAGCTTCTATTGAAACACGGAGCCAATCCCAACTACATGAGTGCAGGAAAAACGGCTTTGAATTACGCTGTAGAAAATGATGATATTGAAATGGCCAAGTATCTTTTGGATTCGGGTGCCGACCCAAATGTAAGCACTGAATCGGCGATATGGAAAGCGGTAGAAAAAGGTTCAACCAAAATGGTCAAAATATTGCTGGACTATGGGGCCGATCCGAATCGAACTATCGTCAACAATAAATATTTGCTGCAATTCGCCAAGGACTCTGGACTGACAGAGATAGCTGAATTGTTAAAAAATGCTGGAACAAAAGAGAGCAAACGAGGTTAGATATACGATTAATAAGGCTGGGTTTTAAACTACGGGCTGAACTTGATGGTTCGGCTTTTTCTGTGTTACGTTACAATTCATCAAGATTGACGATATATAGAATATTGATCAGCCGACAGTAACCCTTCATCGATTGATTTTGTGGACTTTTGGCTTGTTTCATTGGGATTCTTGCCTGGGTAAGGCGGTGCTGAGGCCGAAACATCAATTTTTTCAAGTTCAACACCCAATTCACGTTACAAAAGTCATCATCGAACAATATATTTCCTCAAATAGGAAATCAGAACTACTTCAAACAAGGAATTTCAGCGGGGGATGTCGAATAGGAAAAGTTGCGTGGTTTCGGGCGGAACAAGAGGTGAACTATGGAAATCATCAATAATATCGACAATCTTCTCGGCGAAAATTTGAAACTTGAAGTTCGCAAAGGCAGCAAAGTATCGATTGCTGCATCATGCTTCTCCATTTATGCATATGAAGCCTTAATGAAAGAACTGAATCAGGTGGAAGAAGTCCGGTTCATCTTCACCTCTCCCACCTTTATTGCGGATAGCATAAAAAAGGAGAAGCGGGAATTTTATATCCCGAAACGGAACCGGGAAAAAAGCTTGTACGGCACCGAATTTGAAATCCGGCTCAAAAACGAATTGACACTCAAAGCGATTGCAAAAGAGTGCAGTGACTGGATTCGTAAAAAAGTCACGTTCAAATCGAACCGTACTTCAGGTTCAATGCAAGGCATGCTGAATGTGCAGACTGCAAACGAGCCGATCACCTATATGCCGATCGATGGCTTTACGACCGTTGATCTTGGTTATGAAAAGGGCAATGCTCTCTCCAAGATGGTGAACAAGTTCACAGAAGCTCCGTTTACCAAAATGTATTTCGATCTGTTCGATCAGGTATGGAATGACAAAAGCAAGCTTGAAGATGTCACGAACCAGGTTGTGGAGCATATTTCATCGGTGTATAAAGAGAACTCTCCGGAGTTCATTTACTATGTCATTTTGTACAATATTTTCAACGAGTTCCTATCGGACATCACAGAAGACATATTGCCCAACGAAGCAACTGGATTCAAAGAGACGGAAATCTGGAAACGTCTCTATCACTTCCAGAAAGACGCGGTTCTTGGTGCGATTAATAAACTGGAAAAATACAATGGATGCATCCTGGCAGACAGCGTCGGTCTGGGGAAAACATTCACGGCTCTTGGCATCATTAAATACTATGAACTTCGCAACAAGTCCGTATTGTTGCTATGTCCCAAGAAGCTCGGCGACAACTGGCTTACATATAAACAGAACGTGACCAACAACATCCTGTATGCCGACCGTTTCCGCTATGATGTACTCTACCACACGGACATATCGCGGGAAAGAGGCAAATCAAACGATATCCCGCTTGATCGGTTGAACTGGGGTAATTACGATCTGCTCGTCATTGATGAGTCGCATAACTTCCGCAACAACGAAGCCAAGAAAGATAAAGAGACGCGGTATCAGAAGCTGATGCGGAAAGTGTTGAAAAGCGGCGTGAAAACGAAAGTGCTCATGCTCTCCGCTACTCCGGTGAACAACAAATTCATGGATCTTCGCAACCAGCTTGCCTTGGCTTATGAAGGAAATCCAGAGGAAATCAACAGCAAGTTGGGGACGGAGCGGGGGATTAACGACATCTTCAAACGAGCTCAGTCCGCGTTTAACCAATGGTCTAAGATGGATGTTGCTGAACGTACAACGGAGACGCTTCTTGGTATGCTCGACTTCGACTTTTTTGAGCTGCTGGACAGCTTGACGATCGCTCGGTCACGCAAGCATATCCAGAAGTATTACAAAGCGGAGGAGATCGGCGAGTTCCCAAGGCGGCTGCCGCCTCTCTCGAAGTTTTGCGATTTGACCGACAGAGCGGATGTTATCGGGTATAATGAAATCTTTATAGAATTGTCCAGAATCAATCTCGGCATCTATGCACCATTCAAATATATTCAACCGAGCCGATTGCGTTTCTATGAAGAGTTGTATGACACCAGTGTAAGGGGCGGTAGCGGGAACTTCAGGCAGATGGATCGCGAAGGCAGCTTGCAGCTCTTGATGCGGATCAACCTGCTGAAACGCCTGGAAAGTTCGGTGGAGTCGTTCCGATTGACCCTTTCCAAGATTGTCTCCAAAATCGATCAGACGCTACAGCAAATCGAAGCCTTCGAGGGAAGCGGGAAATCCGACGCTGTAGGTTATACCGATATTGAGGATGCCAATCTGGACGATGACGATTGGCTGGACGATGATTTCAGCATCGGGGATACAATCAAGATCAATTTGACCGATATGGATGTTCTTCGCTGGAAAGAAGATTTGACGAATGACCGCAACATTCTTTCCGCCTTGCTGACCGAAATGCGGAAAGTAACGCCTGAACATGATGCGAAGCTAAACACATTAAAGCAAGTTATCGATCACAAAATCAATCATCCAATCAACCCCGGCAACCGCAAGGTCATCATTTTCAGTGCGTTCACGGATACCGCAGCATACTTGTACACGCATTTATCCGAGTATATGAAGGCCAAGTACAATATCGATACGGCCAAAATCGTCGGCAGCGATGAGAACAAAAACACCGCTGGTTTACGGAATGATATCAGCACATTGCTGACTTGCTTCTCGCCGCGATCCAAGGAAAAGAAGCTGACCATGCCGGATGTCAAAGGCGAGATTGATCTGCTCATTGCTTCCGATTGTATTTCTGAGGGGCAAAACTTGCAAGATTGCGACTATCTGATCAACTATGACATTCACTGGAACCCGGTGCGGATCATTCAACGATTTGGCCGAATAGACCGGATCGGTTCGCAGAACAAGGAAATTCAATTGGTGAACTTCTGGCCCAACATGACGCTGGATGAATACATTCAGTTAAAAGAACGGGTTGAGAATCGCATGGTCATCATGGATATGACGGCAACCGGCGATGATAACGTTCTGTTCAATCAATCCAGCGATCTGGAATATCGGAAGCAGCAACTTCATCGTTTGCAGAAGGAAGTCGTCGATCTGGATGATATGAACACGGGCGTCTCCATCACCGATTTGGGCCTGAACGATTTTCGCATGGACTTGGTGAACTATGTCAAGGAGAACGGAGAACTTGATACCGTTCCGAGCGGACTGCATGCGGTTGTGGCTGCTGACGAAGAGAAGGGAGCAAAGCCCGGCGTCATCTTTGTTCTTCGCAACGTTAATGAGGAACTGAATCCCGACAAGCAGAACCGGCTGCATCCCTTCTATCTCGTCTACATGAGCGAAGATGGTGAAGTCATCACCAATCATATGGATGTCAAAAAGACGCTGGATATCCTGCGAGCTCTATGCAGAGGGCAATCCGAACCGATGATGGATGCTTGCCGCAGTTTCAATCAAGCGACGAAAGACGGCAAAAAGATGGACATGTATTCCATGCTGCTCCAAGAAACCATCCGCTCGATTGTACAGGTGAAAGTAGAAAACGATCTGGATAGCTTGTTCAGTTCGGGAGGTACGACAGCATTGATCGACTCGATTAAAGGGCTTGAGGACTTTGAACTCCTCACCTTTGTCGTTATCAGGTAGGTGAATGCGTGATGTTTCAATTGCCGTCAAGTACACTCGTAAACCGCAAAATTCCGAAGAACAAATTTTATGAGAAGCTGCATGCAAACCAACATCTGAAGGAATTGTTTACTGAACAAGTCGAATCGATCATCTGGAAACACAAGTTATCCAAGGAGACGATTCGTCTCGATCCGAAAGACGACATTGAAGAAATTCAGATATTCGAGATTCATTTGAAGGAGCAAACCTACTCCCTTGACTTGCTGCGGAATATTGACAAGGCGATCCCTTATCCCATTTTGCATGTCTTAATGTATGATGGTCAGGCCAAGCTCGCTATCGCCTACAAAGAGCGAAATCAAACCGACGACAATCGGTCTGTAGTTCGTTCCTACCATGAGACGGACTGGCAGCCGGTGGAGAGTATCAAACTCGACATTCTCCAAGGACTCGATCTGAAGGCTGTTTACGAGAACATCATCCGTCAACTGCTTCCCATCAAGGTGAAGCCGGAAATCGAGCTTACAGCCGTTTTGGAGCGGCAAGCCCAAATTGACAAGCTGACGCAAGAATGCCAACGGCTAGAGTCCAAGATACGGGCCGAAAAACAATTCAACAAGAAAGTTGAATTGAACATGGAACTGCAACGAAAGAGAAAAGAATTGAATCAACTACTTGATTAAGTAACAGGAGGCGTGCCATGAATAAACTAACGATGAAATCGGTGGATTTGACCCAAGCCAATATCGATAAGATTGCTGAGTTGTTCCCCAACGTGATTACCGAAGCGAGAGATGAACAAGGAAAAATTAAACGAGCGGTCGATTTTGATTTGTTAAAACAGGAACTTTCTGATTTTATCGTCGAGGGTGAAAAAGAGCGGTTTCAATTGACGTGGCCGGGAAAGAAAGAAGCTATACTTAATGCAAACACTCCTATTGATAAAACATTACGTCCAATTTTACAAGACAGTGTAGACTGGGATAATACACAAAACATATACATCGAGGGGGACAACCTCGAAGTGTTGAAACTATTGCAAGAATCGTATTTAAACAAGATAAAATGCATATATATTGATCCACCATATAATACAGGAAAAGATTTCGTTTATAAAGATGATTTCAAAGCATCATCCAACGAATATTTAGAGGATTCCGGTCAGATAGATGTCGAAGGTAATCGACTCTTTCAGAATACCGAATCAAACGGACGTTTCCATAGTGACTGGTTAACAATGATGTATTCAAGATTGAAATTAGCAAGGAATTTGTTGCGTGAAGATGGAGTCATATTTATTAGTATTGATGATAATGAGCTAGATCATTTAAGAATGATTTGTGACAATGTTTTTTCAGGTAATTTTGTAGCACAAATCACCACATTATGTAATCCTAAAGGAAGGTCGCAGGATAAATATTTTGCAACAAATCATGAGTATATATTAGTTTATTCAAAGTCACCCCTTCCAAAGGGATATTTTGCAATAGAAAAAGATCAAGATCAAATAGAAGATGAATACCCGGAACAAGATGAACTAGGAAGATATAGAACCTTAGAATTAAGAAATACTCATAGAGAATTCGGAAAACATAATCGTAAAAATCTTTTTTACCCGTTTTATGTAAACCCTGTTACTTCCGAAGTTTCGCTCGAATATATAGATGGTTATGTCACAGTTGAACCGATATGGGACGATGGGTTTGAAGGTTGCTGGACATGGGATAGAACTAAAGCAGCAAATGATATTCACCTTTTGGTTGCAAAACAAAATCCAAACGGCCTTTGGAAAATATATCGTAAAAGCTACGCCGAAGGTGCTACAAAAATGCTTAAAACTATATTTAACGACAAACTCTTCTACACGGAAAAAGGACAGGCCGCGTTTTCATCTTTGTTCAATGAAAGGGCAAAGTTATTTCAATCACCAAAATCTGTAGACCTAATAAAAACTATATTAAATACTGTTACAACGTCGAATGACATTATCCTTGACTTTTTCTCTGGCTCTGCTACAACTGCTCATGCAGTAATGGAGCTAAATGCAGAGGATTTGAAAAATCGTAAATATATCATGGTACAAATCCCTGCTCTTACAGATGAGGATTCTGATGCATATAAAGCGGGATTTAAAACAATTTGCGAAATCGGCAAGGAACGCATACGCCGAGCTGCTAAGAAAATCAAGGAAGAAACAAAAGCGGAAATCGATTACGGTTTTCGAGTGTACCGTGTAGACTCCAGCAACATGAAGGACGTTTACTACACGCCTGACAAGTTGGGTCAGATGAATTTGGATGATCTGACATCCAACATCAAAGAAGACCGCACAGGCGAGGATTTGCTCATCCAGGTGATGCTGGAATGCGGACTGGAACTGTCTTTGCCGATGGAGACTAAAGAAATCGAAGGCAAAACTGTCCACTACGTTGCCGGAAACTCTCTAATCGCTTGTTTCGATGAAGAGTTGCCAGAATCGGTTATCAAGAAAATCGCAACGGATCAGCCGCTTAGGGTTGTTTTCCGCGATAGCTCGTTCCGGGATGATTCGGCCCGCATCAATGTGGAAGAACTGTTCAAACTGCTCTCTCCGAGCACCGAAATTCAAGTGCTGTAAGGAAGGTGAGCAGCGATGAAAATCAAATTCAAACATCAACAATTTCAATTGGATGCGGTCAAGAGTATTGTAGACGTGTTCCAAGGGCAGCCGAACGAATCCTCTCGGTTTACGCTTGATAAAGGACGCAGGCAGAAAAGCGTGGAAATGGGAGATTTGTTTCAAACCACAAGCGGTGAGTCTGATTATGGCTTCAAGAACAATCCTATTAAACTTATTGATCAGGAAGTGTTGAGTAATATTCAGGCCATACAACGGCAAAATGGCTTGAAATTGTCCGAACGGCTTGAAGGCAAATACAACCTTACAGTCGAGATGGAAACCGGTACGGGGAAAACATACACCTATATTCGGACGATGTTCGAACTATATAAAAAGTATGGCTGGAGCAAGTTCATTATTGTTGTTCCTTCGATTGCCATTCGGGAAGGCGTACTGAAGACGTTTCAGATCACCGAAGACCACTTCATGTCTGAATACGGGTCAAAGGCTCGGTATTTTGTCTACAATTCAAAGCAATTGCATCACATCGAGAAATTCGCCAGCGACGCTGGAATTAATGTCATGATCATTAACTCCCAAGCGTTTAATGCGAAGGGTAAGGATGCAAGAAGAATATCTATGGAACTGGATGACTTTAACTCTCGGCGTCCGATTGATGTAATCGCCAGCACAAATCCAATATTGATAATTGACGAGCCTCAATCGGTGGAAGGTCAGAAGACGAAGGAAGCACTCAAAGATTTCAAACCATTGTTTACGCTGCGGTATTCGGCAACACACCGGGAGGATTATAACAAAGTCTATCGCCTCGATGCTCTGGATGCGTATAACATGAAGCTAGTCAAGAAGATCAGCGTCAAAGGCATTTCAGTGAAAGGAACCAATGGAACCAACAGCTATGTCTATCTCGAAGGCGTAGATGTCAGCGATAAGCACGCTCCCATAGCCCGTCTTGAATATGAAAAACGGACAAAGTCCGGATTAACCAAAGTGTCCAAGAAAATCGTGACGGGCGATGACCTCTATCAGTTGTCCGATCATCTGGAGCAATATAAAGGCTATAAAGTATCGGAAATTAACGGACAGAATAACAGCATCAGTTTCATCAATGGTGTTACGCTGTACGCCGGTGATGTACAGGGCGATGTCAGCGAGCTTCATTTCCGCCGAATTCAGATTCGAGAGACGCTGAAATCTCACTTCGAAAAGGAGCGGGTGCTATTCCATAAAGGAATCAAAGTGCTCTCACTCTTCTTTATTGATGAAGTCGCCAAGTACCGACAATATGATGAAGACGGCAACGAGAAAAATGGAGAGTACGCTGACATTTTTGAAGAAGAATATATGGAGCTATTGAACGAACAGCTGTCGTTGTTTGCGGATGACCCATACATTCAATATTTGAATTCGATTCAGGTAAAGAGTACGCATAAAGGCTACTTCTCCATTGACAAGAGAAGCAACCGGTTTGTCGATTCCAAAGTGTCTGCAAGGGAGACGGACTCCGATGATGTTGATGCCTACGACTTGATCATGCGGGATAAGGAACGGCTTCTCAGCTTCGAGGAACCGACACGATTTATTTTCTCCCACTCGGCGTTGAAGGAAGGTTGGGATAATCCGAACGTATTCCAGATATGCACGCTCAAACATAGCGACTCCACGATTAAGAAACGGCAGGAAGTTGGGCGTGGATTAAGATTGTGCGTGAATAAATACGGTGAACGGATCGACTCCAGCATTCCAGGTATTGATGTTCACGAGATCAATTCTCTAACCGTTATTGCAAGCGAGTCCTACGAAGAATTTGCCAAGCAGCTACAAAGCGAGATTGCCGCTACATTGTCGGATCGGCCACGTAAGGCTAACGTGGATTTCTTCCTGAATAAAGTGCTTACCAATGCCCGCGGCGAACAATTAAGTATCGATGAGAAGCTGGCAAACAAGCTGCAATTTGCCTTTATCAAAAATGGCTATGTCGATGATGAATTTCGTTTGACGGACGACTACTTTGCCGCAGTTAACGAGCAAACGGTCAAGCTGCCCGATGAACTACGTGAATTTCAAGAATCGCTCATCGAACTGGTTAAATCCATCTACGTAGAAGGCAAGGCAGATATTGCGGAGAATGATCGGAATCGCAATATCGTTTCGGTGAAGGTTAACAACAACTTCTATAAGCAAGAGTTCAAGGAGTTGTGGAACCGGATCAACAAAAAATCTGTCTATACAGTTCGATTTGATTCCGATGAGTTGGTACGGAAGTGTATCCTGGCGTTAGACATGAATTTGCAGGTGCCCGACATCCGCTACGCAATTAAACACGGCGAGATGAAGGAGATTGAGTCTCGGGAGCAACTCAAACAAGGTGAAGCATTTGTAACACGGGAGACGCAAACGGAGTACGTGAACGGGCCTGCTACGTCAAAGATCAAGTACGACTTGATCGGTAAGATGATGGATGAAACGCGACTTACAAGGAAGACGATTGTAGCCATCCTGAAAAGCATTAAACCGTCTACCTTCCTGTTATTCCGGAAGAATCCCGAGGAATTTATTATCCGGGCGTCCAGGCTTATTAACGAACAGAAGGCGACCACGATCATTGAATCCATTACTTACGATGTGATCAATGATACGTTCCATACAGATGTGTTTACGAAGAATAACTTGAAAGGACAACTGGGCCAAAACGCCATTTCCGTTGAAAAGCATATTTATGATTACGTCGTAACGGATTCCAAGATTGAGCGTGCATTTGCGAAAGATCTAGATACGAGCAAAGAAGTACAGGTTTATGCGAAGCTGCCACGCGGATTTTACATCCCTACTCCGGTAGGCGACTACAATCCGGACTGGGCGATTGTATTCAAAGAAGGCGACGTGAAGCACATTTACTTTATTGCCGAGACGAAAGGCTCATTGGATTCGATGGAGCTGCGTGAAGTCGAGAAGGCGAAGATTGAGTGTGCACGGAGGCATTTTGCTAAGCTGAATTCGGACCAGTTCAAGTATGATGTGGTTAACAGCTATGAGAAGCTATTGGAAATTGTAAAGGGGTAATAATTTAGCATTGAGCCGGGGTTCAATCGTTGCTGAACACCGGCTTTTCTTTTGGGTTATCAATCTAAGATGGCAGGAATTTAAGGGATAATGTGGAATGTGTAATATAACAAATGGCCGGAGGGGGGGCTTATATGTACTTCCAAAATACATTTGCTCATATTGAGGGAAATCCTAATCTACGAGAGCCACAAGTGCAGGGATACTTGAGAGTGAAGGAATATTTTGAATCACCAGATCACAAGCCGGCGTTAGTTACCCTACCAACAGGAGTTGGTAAAACGGGTTTAATGGCCATCCTGCCATACGGCATAGCACAAAAAAGGGTGCTAATCGTTACTCCAAATCGGACAATCCGCAATACTGTTACTGATAGTCTTGACCCAAGATATGAACATAATTTTTGGTGGAATCGTAAGGTCATTAATGTTCCATCGAATTTACCTGAAGTTATTGAATACGAAGGTGATCCTCGAACGCTGGAACAAGCAAAAATTGTGATTACCAATATTCATCGACTTCAGTCCCACAATGCAAGTTCATTGTTGCAGAAGGTGCCGCGGGATTTCTTCGATATGATTATTATCGACGAGGCACATCATTCTCCAGCAGCATCATGGGTAGAGATGGAAGAGTACTTCAATTCGGCAAAAATCGTTAAAATAACTGGCACTCCTTTTAGATCGGATAAGAAGGAAATCTATGCTGAGGACGTTTACTCATATCCGCTAAGTCGAGCGATGATAAAAGGTTATGTGAAGCAGCTTGTTAAAAAAGAGTACATTCCAGATCAATTGACTTTCAAAGTACAAGGTTACGAAGAAGAAGTTACATTGGAAGAAGTATTAAAATTAAAAGACAGTGACTGGGTGGAGAGAACGGTAGCGTATTCGACTCAGTGCAGCGAAGCGGTTGTAAGAAGAAGCCTTCAAATTATGATGGAGAAGAGGGAGGCGACAGGAGTACCTCACAAGATTATCGCTGTAGCTTGTTCCATTGAACATGCTAGGGAGATTAAGCAGCTATACGAAGCTGTTGGATGTCCCGCATCCATTGTACACAGTGACATGGAACCTTCAGAGCAGGACCAGGAAAGAATTGATTTTCACAATGATCGCACACAAGTGATTGTAAACGTAGGTATGCTTGGTGAAGGATATGACCACCCGTATATCTCGGTTGCTGCGATATTCCGCCCGTTTAAGAGCTTATCAGCGTATGCACAATTTGCAGGAAGAGCACTACGCTCAATTCCGGATGCGAAGGAACCCGCGATAGATAACGTTGCTCATCTCGTATATCACAATGCACTTGGTCTAGATGAGCTTTGGGAATACTACAGTAAAGAACAACAAAAAGCAGAGATCATTGACCGGTTGGAAAAAATATTTGAGGAAAATGAAGGTGGAGGGTCTGAAAGTGACGGTCATTCAGAACCTGACGTTGGGGAAGCTAGGCAGTCGGGAACCTTCAGAGAAGAACTTAAGACATTTATAGGCGATGAAACCATATTGGAAGCATATGAAGAGGCTATTCGTCAGAGCAGAAATAAAACGGAAGAAGCATTAGACGCGTTAAGGTCAAAGGGCATTCCGATTACTGACGAAATGATCAAGCTTATTGAAGGGTCTACGTTTGAAGATATTGCGAAGTCAAAGAGACCTGACCTTGAATTAAAAGAGCGGCGACAAGAGTTAAAAACATACATTGAAAACGGGATTGCGGAAATATTAACTGCAAAGGGTCTAAATCCTAAAGGGAAAGCAGAAGAGATTGCTATCAAGTTGGGATACTATCGCGATACGAATCTGGCTTTAGACGGCCTATGCGTCAAAATAATTAATGACCAGTTGCTAAAAGCAATTGGGTATCCAAGAAAACAATGGTCTATCGCCGACTTCAAGCAAGCAAGGCCACTGGCAGAAAAATATGTGGCGTATTTAGCGGAAAGACTTTAGAATGAGTTTATTAACCGAAAGGAGGGTAACAATTGCTTAATGTGCAGGAATTAAAAGTGAAGTTAGCACATGTTCTTGCCAATAAGGGGGTTCCTCCTTTTGTGTTGGCGAACAATATTAGCGAAGCAAATTATGATGAGATTTCCCTGTACAAACGAGATCAAATGATCATCGTTGATATGTACTGCAAAGATGAAGAAACAGGTGAACCGCTGCAATTCAGGTATATGTATAACAAAGATGAGGTATTGTTAAAATCAGAAATGATAATAGCAGGACGTTCAAGTGTAATGTGGGACAGAGAAGCAGAGATAGCTAGTTTGACCAAACAAATTCAGCAAGTTGAAGCTGTGGTTAAATTATAAGCATGAGGGGCCTGGGAGAGGATCTAGGCCCTTTTGCTTGCAATCAGTAGATGTGCTGCCATTCATTGTAATAGGAGTGGTGACATAATTCTAAAAAACCAATGGAGATAGGGGGTTATACTATGATAGCAAAGGTTATTTACTTTGACGAAGGTTCTGCGACAGATTTTCTTCATATTATTGATGGTGGCAAGGTCGATCAGAAGGCGGAAAAAATTACGGAAGTAACGACAGAACTGGCTGCTAAAGCGGCGGCAAGTTTAGCAGCAAAATTTAAGTGGCTCCCATTTTTAGGGGCTAATGTTGATATGGAGACAAATGTAGGAGCAAATAGATCTGGAAACACAATAATAAATAAAGCTATTACGAACACGATATTAACGGACTATATAGATCTAGTACAAGCTCAAACAGAGGGAAGTGAGGTGATTAAAACCTTTAAGAACTACAAGTTAAAACCCTATCCTGAATCCTTTGCTTATTATAAAATGATGACCCCCTATTTGATAATGGCGGAGGGAAATTTCGAAGCCGAGGGTATGGCATTTAATGTGTCGAGAATGGATGAAGCACTTGAAAGTGGAAGGGGATATTATGAATTAATCGCAGAAGGTTCTACTGAAAAGAGTATACTTCGATTCAACATACAGGCATTTAGAAATAATTATGGAATTGCAGATTTAGTGAAAATGAGATTAACTTATCATGCTATTGAAGTAGGAGTTTTTCCAGAAGATAAGTTATCTATGAAGGAGGAATTTTCTAATTCATCTGTGACGTTAACTGGGGCGGATATATTAAATGATGAAGAAGGAGTGACAGAGGAATCGGCTTATCTTAAAGTATATGACGTCATATTGGCGGGTGTCGAGGTTTGAAGAACATAAATGTTTACTATGGCCCAAAGGTGAGTTTTGAGCAGATTTTACCAAAAAGAATACCGATTACAACACTTACTCAATTAGTGGTTAAACATGATGCCAAAAGAAAAGAGTATGTGCATATCCATAAAATTGAAGGACAGGATCAAGGTGAGCTTGTTGAAGAAGATCAAGAAGAAATAAAATGTTTGGTTGCATATTCTGAAGAATATGCTGGAATTAGTGAGCATGCAATTCAATCTTTTGTAACTTTTATTTCTCAATACAAGATAGGAAAGTTGTATTTACAAAATCCCCCACTTAACATTGTGCAGCAGTTTGAAAAAATAAATGCAAAGATAATCACACAACGACATCAATATGAATGTATCAATCCTGCCGTCCTAAAAAAGATAAGTAGTACGTATTCGTCAGTCATTATTGGTCAGGAAAGAGTAAAAGAACTACTTTTGGGAGCACTCTATCCTTTGACGAAGCCTGAAAATAAGAAGCCTATTGTTCTCCTGTTTTATGGACCGACAGGTGTCGGTAAGACTGAAACAGCAAAATACTTAAGTGAGCTGTTAGGAGAGACTCTGTTTCGCAAACAATTTTCAATGTTTCATAGTTCGGACTTTTCTTCTTATTTATTTGGTGGCAACCACGCTCAAAACTGCTTTGCAAAAGAATTGCTGGAGAGAGAATCGAATATTATCCTCTTAGATGAATTCGATAAGTCACATCCAGTATTTCATAGTGCATTCTACCAATTATTTGACGAAGGTGTATTTGAGGATAAAAACTACAATGTAGTTCTTGAAAAGGCAATAATAATATGCACTTCGAATTATAGATCTGAAGATGATATTAAGCGGAATTTAGGTGCTCCTCTGTATTCCAGATTTGATGCAGTTATACAATTTACTTCACTAAAGAACGAAGCAATTATAAAAATTATAAATAATCAGTTCAACGCACAGTATGAACGTCTGACAGAACATGAGAAGAAACTTATCGATGCGACCGATTTGAAAAGTAAAATCCTTTCTAAGGCAGCCAGTATGGACAATGTTAGACAGATACGTAAATTAATCAAAGAATCCATGTCTATTATTCTAGTAAAGCACTTAATAGAATGTCATAGTGATATCTAAAAGAACCGATGATTAGATGGAACAAGGTATCATCGGTTCATGGTTATTTAATATTGAATTTTTAGTTTACCATATCAAGTGATACGGTGAACCGTACCACAAGTGATGGTACACACGATCACCATTAGGAAAGAAATTGTTTTGGATAGTTCATTTATTGATAAACTAGGTAGGCAAGCTGAAATCATGGTATTGTTGCGGCTCAAACATAATGTCCAGTTGCTGACGGAATTGCCTGTCCAATCGTTGCTGAATATAATGACCTTATCATTGAAAAGGAAAAAGGATGCCTCCCAAGAAGTGGGCCTGCGGTAACAGGTCCACTTCTTGGGAGGCATCCCCAAAAAACACCATGATCATTGTATCAAATTATGAGCTGATTGAGAAGGTACCCGGCGTTTTTCGTTAGATGTGCAGAGGTGGTTCCCTCTCCTTGCTGTGGAGAAGAGATGAATGTTATTGGTAGCCGGAGGAGGAAGATCGTGAGTGAGGGTGGGGAAGACCGCCTGCTCATCCGACGGTTGCGTTGTTCGCACTGCCAGAAAATTCACCATGAGCTTCCAGATTGTATCGTGCCATACAAACGGTATGAATCATCATGTATCGAGCAAGTGATTTCAGAACCGGATACGCTATCTTCCGTAGCGTCTGACGACGCTACCCTGTTGCGTTGGAAGAACTGGTTTCATGAGCAGTGCTCATACTGTGTTTATGGCATGATTTAAATGTACTAAATGGCAGCTAATTTATGATCATATTAAAAAGAGCCACTTGCCAACATCTATTAAAAAACATACACTCCCCGTTGGGCATAACGTTCATGGGAGGTATATAGGAGATGTTAGCAATGGCTGAAGTCAATTATATCAGACATGAAACAAACACAAAAGGTCGCTCCTACTCTTCTGTTGCAAGACAGATGAATATGGATCGCAGGACAATCAAGAAGTATTCGGAGATGGAGGATTTCAATCAGGAGGTGAAGTCTGTACAGACAAGGAAAGCCAATGTAATGGATCCGGTTAAACCAATCGTTGATCAATGGCTACTTGAAGATATGGGGAAGAAAAAGAAGTTCAGAAGAACCGCAAAGCGAATCTATACTCTTCTCGTTTCGGAACATGGATTCCAAGGCTCTGACCGTACGATTCGTGCCTATGTGGCGAAAAGGAAAGCCGCCTTATTGGACGAGAGCAATGACACTGCCTTACCGTTAGAGGCGAAGACCGGCACAGCACAGGTAGATTTTGGGGAAGCTCCTTTTAAGCACAGGGGAAAAGAGATCATCTTGCCCTTCCTCGTCCTCTCATTCCCTTACAGCAATTCATTCCTGTTTCAAGTGTTCCCTTCCCAAAACCGGGAGTGTTTTCTACAAGAGTTGGAGGAAGCGCTCCTTGTCTTCCAAATATAGTTCGGCAATCAGGGTATCCTTTTCATAGTGGCAACGTTTCCGATCCCCCAGGCTCCAATTCAGGGTCTTCTCATTCAAGACCGACAGGTCGTCATAGTGGATTTCCGGCAACAGATAGTTGTTTCGTATGTATTTGACCATCGCTTCCACGTGCCCTTTCTCGTTTCCGCTTCCCGGATTGCAGAATTCATATTTGGAAGCCATAATGGGCAACAAAACGAGCGAATTCCTCTGTTACTTGCCGTTCCCCGTTTGGCAGCACTTTCTTCACCGCAGGTGACAGGTTATCGAAACGGTTGCCCGGTAAAGCGTACGAATGCGTTCGGTTCGAGCAGGTCAAAGCGGATAAATACGGAATCGTCCGTATTGACCAAAAGCAATATTCCACTTCGCCACGCTTTGCGGGACAAGCGGTCTTGGCGAAGATCTCATTTGATACGATCTCGCTTCTGAACGAGGAAAATGAAGTGATCGTACGCCACCCCAGATTATATGGGGAGACAAAGAAGTCGATGGACTGGCAACCTTATCTGACCTTGATGGCAAAGAGGCCAACCGCTTTGAAATACAGCTCATTCTACGATCAATTGCCGGAGGAATGGAAAGCCTTTTTCGGTGAATGTACAGTCGAGGAGAAACGGAATGCTCTCCAACTTTTATCCGTCATATTAAAGGAACAGGATTTCGACATATCTCTACAAGCCCTACGGATTGCATCCGAACATGGACATCCTACCACGGAATCCATCAAGCACGTCTATTATCAGCTTGTGAATGGACGAGGCATTCGAGAAACACTGTCGCTTCCGCCTTCAGTGCCATCAACTAGAAATTCAAGCAGAGGCCTCTCTCATTATGATCGGTTGATGATTATGCCAGGAGGTGAGCAGCGGTGAGAAGCCTCATTGAAGAGCATGCCAAGCGTTTGAAATTAAGTTGGATACGGGAGAATTGCCGGATATATCTGGCAAGCAGCTAGAATGGCACGGTATTCATATGAATGGAAACATTACAAAGGAAGAAATCTTGCTATTCGCATTTGATTGTTTTTAATCGTGATAGTTTTCGTCATAAGGATTCACTGATGAATCGATGATACCCTGGTTGGCAAGTGTGCATTTTTAATTGCCAAACGGTACATTTTCTACTTGCCAAATACACAAGGAGGGTACATTTAGACGTTTTTTACCATATAAAATTGACCGTCCGACCCGTTACGGAGAAGATTTTCACACGTAACATGTTAAACGGTCATATATTATTTGAGGAGAAATTTGGTCGTTAAAGCTGTTGCGCTGAAAATTAGAAGAAACCACAAAAAGCCATCTATAAAATGGCTTTTTGTGGTTTACTAACGGATTTTTTTCAAACCAAAGTGAAGGGACTAATATTAATTCATAAGGGTTCATAACTAGTGAAAATTATTGTTCGGATATTTCCCTAGATAAAAATACTTTCATTCCATCATGATGTAAGTTAGGCCAGGATTGAACGCACATTAGTAACAACATGCTTGTAGAAGCTAGATGTAGCATCGACATTACCTATAACTACGGCATTTCTTGCACTTAGGTCGAGTGATTTGGCTTGATCAGTTAGTACGACGCCGCTTAGCTCCGTGAACGGGACTCTAGGGTGGGTCGTATCAATCCCAGAGGGGACTGTGACTTCGAAAGGATAATTCTTTACTTGTGTGGTGACCGGAACTATCATAGCAAATGATGAATTCTCTGGATCAATAAGTCCGTCTGAAAGTACAATTGCGGCGCGCCAGCCGTTTTGTTCATGTCCTCGTGTAGGGTGCATATTCAGCCAAATGACGCTCCCACGTTCCACATTTCCTGTAATCGGCATTAGATAATTTCATCCCCCATAGGCTCTGCAAAAGTTTCTTCATGAGTAGCCATACCCGGTTTGCATCTAGAACGAAGTAATAGAAAATGTTTGCGGAGGGCTTCTTGATCATCAGCGACCGGATATGCTGGGCGCAAAAGGATCTCCTTGTTTTTAGAGACAGACATTTCAACCTCAACTCCCTCCGCGAATTTTACTAACTCGGAGACCTCTTGAGGAATACGGACGGCTAGACTATTACCCCACTTACGTACGGTTGCAGTTGTCATATAGATCAAGCCTTTCTTATGTTCTTGATTCAATATTAACACAACCCTTCGGAAACGTATATACAAAGTATATACAGAAAACAAAATTTTGATACTCCAATAACCGAAAAACAGTTAAAAAATTTAAGAAGTAATTTAACCGCATAATTAAATTATTGTTTTAGGTAAATAAGTACTGTATTGAAGATGTAATTGTTAAAGATGAAGATAGGGCAGGAAGTGTCATACAACGTTCTTTACGCAGAAGATTTTCACGAGTAACATGTTAAACGTCATTTTTTTTTAGAAAAAAATTGACCGTCCGACCCGTTACGGTGAAAAATACCATAAATGATGATGTGGACGGTCAACGTTATAAAAAACCAATAAAATGTAAAACAAGGACAGCTCTCGAGTGTTAATGCTAATCTATCCAGTCCAAAGGTTGATGGTACAAGATGTCCTCATTTAGACGGTGAACACGTCCAAATGCTGCGATTAAGCCAATAAAGATGAAAAATTTGATGAGCTGAATTGTCCAATTCTTCACGTTTTTTACCGCAAAATAGCGTTGATGAGATATATCGGCCAAATGGCATAGTGATCTGGACATTGATGACCGACTTTCCGAGGGAAATTTTTACAGTCACAGCAATCTCCCCCTTCCGTCCCCCATGAGGGGGAAAAGCAGGGAACTCGTCCCCTGCACCCCATCGCTTGCCGCGTGAGCAGGCCCAGCAAGGGATTGCTGGGCGGTGTAATAGCGTCGGGAAAAAGGGGACACCAGTCAAGGCTATATAAACGCTTCGCGGCCTTGACTGGTTCACCGCTCTGGTCACTTTAGCAATCAGTTTCTGGTCATCCAACCTCATCAACTTTTGGACATTATGTGGTAGCTAAAACACTCGAGGCTGCCCGTGTTTGGTCACCTTGTTGTTTCTTTTAACCATTGAAGTAATTTACCCTCACGATGCCAAATATGATAGTTAGCATTTACATACATGATGGCCTCGTTTGTATCGCCGTAACCATAATAATCTGGCGTCTGGCTAGGCAATTTCTTTCGACCTAAGAGAAAATCAATGACGTGAGGGTTTTGCTGAATTGCCTTATCAAGTAAGCGATTCAATTTTGAAGACAAACCAAAAATACCATATTCCACCAAAACACGACTGTAATTCATGTAGGCACTATCTTCATTATATTTTTCTAATAATCGCGATGCTTTTTCAAACTGGTTCAACTCAATGTAGATTGAAAGCAAAGGGTAGCGAACTCCTTGGTTATCGTTAGGATTAAGATCAAGCATTTCTACAAATTCTTTTTCAGCTTGTTCCATTTGTCCTGCCATCAAAAGGCAGTTGGCATAACCTTCCTTTGATCGCATATACGGTCGCGTATGGATTAATCCCCAAAAATGCCCTCGATCTTCATGAAAACATCTCAAGCCAAGATCGCGCTCTCCGGCTTCTTTTCCTTGTTTGTAAAGCCGTAATAATTCCTCCAGATCATCACTTGATTCAGCGAGGATGTTATAGGCGTCCGGACTATCTGGATACAATTGAAGAGCTTGTTTAGCCAGTTGAATTCGTTTTGGAACAGAAGGCTCTTCCCAAGCATCATACAGGATATGCTGTGCCATCTCTTTGGGATCGAGGGAGGAGTTTTTTGTCATACGAGTTTGGTTAGATAGATGCGAGTTTATAAACTCATTGAGTTGTTCCATTGATTCGAACTCTTTTCCCTTAACCAGGCTTGTCATCTCGTACAGAGCTCTTTCTGCAGAGAGACGAGCTGTATCGGTATGTGTCTGCTGGCCGCTGTTTTCTTGAAAAATGGTAGCAAACAACCATTCCTCACCGAAGATTTCCTGTGCACGTTTGGAGATCGTTCCTACTGAGACACCGTATTTTCCCGATAACTCAGATTGCGTCACGGGAAGATCCAGCAGTTTAGCAACACAGTATTCAATAGCAGCTTCCATGACACCAGTTTTCCTAACTATTGGTTGAGCCGCGTTTGCGTACAGATTCCAAATTCGAAGGGCAGCAGCAATAATCTTGGGTTCATATTGGGGATACATGGAATTGACAATGTTTCTAGCTACCAACTCATATAAATAATGATCCCAAACAAATTCCTGTTCGATAGATGAAAAAAGAAGGGCTTTGGCATCTTGTGGCGCTAATGGCGAGAAACCTCTGAGTTCGTCTTGGGATAAACAGCATTTTTTGTACTTTTTTCCACTCCCGCACGGGCAGGGAGCGTTTCTACCGATTTTCAAGATGGTCACTTCCCTCGTGCTACATATTAGTTGCTACTAGTATATCATAGATCTATGATGTTCCTTTGAGTCGCCATCTCCATGGAGAAAGAGCATGAAAAAAGATAAAGAAAGTGAATAGAAATACAAATGTGGCTGGACAGGAAATGAGGATGGCTATTCATGTCTAGAAAAAAGGTAAAGACTTCCACACCAAGACATAAACGATTAAACAGGTCGGGACGTCTGCAGGCCGCAAAGCATTGGCTTCACACATATAAGGGAAGTAATGTTGTCCAAGGGTATAGGAAGCACTTCGGCATAGATTTGCTTTGTGCGATAGAGGAGCTGCAGATTCTGGGTGTGCGGCTTCATGCTGATTACGTTAATCAAGTAAAACAGAGCGTCGAATGTCAAAGAAAGGCAAGAGAAAAACGGAAACAAGAACTTAGAAAAGAGGAACACCTCTCAATATATCCTGACATCGATGAAGCGATTCTTTTTATCGACAACTGCACGCGGTCAAACATCCACTTAGGAAAGAATTAGATGGAAGGGGGGAGCATTACAACGGAAAGGTCATTTATTTCTCATCTGATTAGGGAATAATAATATAGTTTTTTCTGTATGGATTTCATATATCCAGAGAAGGACGCAGGATACCTAGCGCTTTGGAATGAATTATAACAAGTAAAAGCTAGGTATATGTCTAGAGTCAACTCCTGAGATTGCTGTTAATGAGTCGTGCTCATTAAGTTATAAAATAAATCACAATAAGGGGTAACATGAGAAAGGAGGTCTACTATTGTATCAACCAAGATTCCAGTATACCCACACCATTGTAAAATCTTTGATGGCGATTGAAAAATACAAGATTACAGTTGAAATGCTCCCCCTCCCTAAAGATATTGAAAAAGAGTTGCGTAACGAAGCAAAACTAAAAATGACACATTACTCTACAAGAATAGAAGGGAACCCATTGGATTTGGAAGAGGTTTCTCAAGCTATTATCAAACACCGAGATAGGCAAGGTCTGAAAGCAG
Organism: Brevibacillus composti; assembly: GCF_016406105.1. Classification (NCBI taxonomy): domain Bacteria; kingdom Bacillati; phylum Bacillota; class Bacilli; order Caryophanales; family Paenibacillaceae; genus Brevibacillus; species Brevibacillus composti. The sequence continues at coordinate 4,391,621 of NZ_CP066308.1, read as the reverse complement.
AACAAGAGGTCAGAAATTATTGGAACGCTCTTTCCTTTTTAAGCGCATCCAAAAGACTAAAGATCCAAATCAGCGAAAACTTTATCAAGAGGCTGCATTCAATCATTGAAGTAAGGGGTTCCGGGAGAAGGAATGAAGAAAGTGAATATAGAGGACCTATGAGACCTGGAGTATTATTTGCTGTTTATGACAGTATTACAGGTGAGCCTGAGTATATTCCACCAGAAGCAAACGATGTGCCTCAATTAATGAAAGATTTTGTAACTTGGATCAATAGTGACTACGCAAGAGAATTGCCGACACCAGTAAGAGCTGGTATTGCTGCCTATCAACTGTTAACCATACATCCATTTTATGATGGAAATGGAAGAACGGCTCGGGCTCTTGCAACCTATATTCTTAGCATCGATGGCTATGATCTGAAAGGGTTTAACTCGATGGAAGAGTATTATGTGTCAGACTTGCAGGGATATTATACGAAATTACAAATGGGTCTGCCGGTACTTTATTATAATGGCAGGAATAATCCTTCTGACTTGGCACCTTGGCTTGAGTACTTTGTCTTGACGATGGAGAGGGCTTTCCGTAAAGTAGCACGAATTGCTGAGAGTAAGTACAAACAGCAAATTGATCCGAGGGTAAAGAGGTTAGAGCCCCGAGAGCTTATCGTGATTAAACTTTTGCTCGGAAAAAGTGGAGATATCACTCCTAAAGAAATTGCAGAGGAATTTAAAGTTGTACCGAGAACAGTTACAGAATGGGCTAAAGAATGGATGGAAAAAGGTATTATCGAGCCAGCTAGTGGGACCGAACGGATACGAGCGTACAAGCTAGGTAGACAGTTCAGTGATCTCACTTTGAGCGATCTTGGTTACGCTGATACAGATCAGCAATAAAAAGCTTACAATAGCGAACAGATGACGAGCAAATAGAGAATGAATAGGGAATGAATAGCGAATAAATAAGGAGCCAATAACGAAGACATAGCGAATGAATAAAGTATTATAAATGGAAAAGTGGTTAGAGAATCCTTCGACCACTTTTTTTATGAAAAATTGACCGGCAGACCCGTTATGGTGAGCCATTTTTCATGTTTTTTGTAAATTGTTGGGTGTTGTATAGGGGTGTAAGATTCGTTAGTTATAGACCAGAAGAATAAATAAATTGGATGCACAAAAACCAACAAGGACAACCCCAATGGCTGTCCTTGTCTACATTTAACCCCGCTAAGCATACGATGTCATTTTCCAATAGGCACCTTTATCAGTGGAATTAATAGGAGGAAACACCTCGTCTCTCTCTAGTTTTATCTTCATTTCCTCCGCAGTAGGTCTCGGTGAATAAGTCCCATCGGTGTAACCATCCCACGCATAATAAGCATTTGCCGGAGATCTTTGTCCGGTTTTGTACCGATCGCCAATTGCCATAATAGTCACCTCCAAAAGTATAGAACGTATGTTCCTATATAATTATATCCTCTTAATCAATGTTTACAAGCCCCCTTAAAAAGCTATCCGGTAGGTTTGGGAGAGATGGTATGATAATAATGAGCAATGCAACGAAACAGACATCTACTTTTGTAACAAAAACGATTGCCAAAGAGAACATGCCAACTTTATAAGTCAGGGTCACTTCATGTGGAAAATCGGGGGAGGTAATTTTTTGTCTAATAATCGTTCCCTTATCAACTACAAAGCCATAAATGAAGCCAAATACCTGTCAGTAGAAAACGCATATCGCTATAGGCCAATTTTGCGCTATTTCTATGAGCAACAACAGCGGCTTCGTTACTGGCTAAGACCGGAAGAAATATTGCAAGCGGTAAAAGAACGTATGGAGCCCAGTGAGGCATCCGCGTACACCGAAGACCTGCTTCAGCTGGATTTGCAGCAGTTATACGATTGGGGAAACCTGCAGCGAAAACAATCAGGCAAGGTGAACAAAATAGAAGATTTCAAGAAAAAAAGGTATCGCTATCAAGCTAGCCCATACACCATCAAGTTTGAGCGGTTAATCGAAGATCTGGAGGAGATGGGTGATACATACGGTGGCTCGCTGGAGGCTACCCAGTTTGACAAACTGGTAGAAACATTGAGATTTTTGACACGGCTGGGTCGTGTCTCCTTTCCTAAGCCAGGAGAGCGTCCGCGTTTTGAGATGGAAGATTGGACGGACGAGAAACTGTATCACTGGTGGTCCGAATTGTATGAATTGTTTCGTAAGGTAACCAATAACGCCCGGGATTATATGGCAAACCTTGATAGCGTGCAGATAGAAGACGTGATGATGACGGAGCAGTTTCTCCTCTACAAAGATAAAGTGACCGACTACCTAAGACGCTTCATGATGGGATTGCAGCGTAGCTCTTACCAGATAGAAGGCTTGCTCGCACAGGTAAATCGCGACCTATTGGATGACATTCTCCAGCGGGTAGCAAGTTACGAGGTCTCAATTCCCCGTTTTGATACGGCAGCGCTTGTCAAGGAAGATCTAGTAAAGCGCTATTACGATCAGTGGGAAGGGATTTGGCAATGGTTTCTGGGAGACGGAAGCGGCCGGGGTAGTGACCTGGAAGACTTGCAGCGGGAGACAAACGAAGCGATACGCCGCATTGCCCGTTATGCGCAGCGAATGGGGGAACGGCAATCCAGCATGCGGAGTCGCAGGGCCGATTACCTCTATCTGGCAAAATGGTTTGCCTCAACGGAAAGTGTGAAAGAGGCTCATTGCTTATCGGCAGCGGTATTCGGCATCTCCCGTATGAGGCACATGTGGGTGGAATCACCGAAGACGACAGAAGACATTTACTCCACCATCTGGGATATGAAGCCAGCTGAATATGTGGTGAAACCGCGCATCCACGAGTATCGAGAGAGGACGAGACCAAGCAAAATCGACTCGAAAGATGAAGAGAAAAAAGCGATGCTGGCTGAGCATTTGAAGCTGAAGGCGGAGCGGCAGGCCCGATTGAATCAGATATTTGCAGGGAATCGGGTAAGTGTGCGGGAACTTCCGGTCATCGAGCCTTTTGTGCGGCAAACCTTGCTTGGATGGATCGGCAAAAGCATGGCGTCACCAGCAGGTGAAGGAAAGACAGACAATGGCAGACGCTTTAAAGTGGTCGATTCTGGTACAGGAGAACGGGTGCGTTTGCAGTGCACGGACGGCGTTCTGGAAATGCCCGATTATGTGCTTTACTTTATGGATGAAAGCAAGGTGAAGAGATGAGCGAGATTGAACGTATCCACAACAAGTATACGCCTCGTTTTGATGAATTGGCTCAGCAAGCCGCATGGGAATTGCTAGAGAGATTCTGGATTCCGCGTAGCGACATGGTCTGGTATCAGGCGGTTCGTGAACGAGAGCACGTACTTAGACCCTTTTTTAATGAAAAACTGGGTTTTCGTCTGCTGATCCATTACGAATTTGTCAAACTGGAGAAGTTCGTGAGCAGACAAATACAACCGTGGATGGGGTTGCCTGGGTTTGCGGAAGTCCGGGATTATGTGTTTTTTTCTCTGTTAATGGCGTTTCTGGAGGCAAAAAGCATCGACGATCAATTCCTGCTTTCTGATATATGCGAAGAAATAAAAGTCACCTATCCAGGGCCCGGTGCGGTGGATTGGACCAATTACGATCATCGCAAGTCACTGGTTCGTGTTCTGCAGCTTGCCCGTGAATGGGAGCTGCTGCTTGTTGTGGATGGCGACGATCAGGGGTTTGCTGCTTCTGATCAAACGGATGCCTTGTATGAACCCACCCCTTTGGTTAAATATTTTCTGCGAGCGTATCCGCGCGATTTGATGCAATTTGAGACGACAGAGGATCTATTGAAAATCGTTGACACTGAAAATGAAACATTGGCACGTAGACATCGCGTATACCGTCAATTATTGCTAACGCCCGGAATACGGGAGGAAGAGATGGCGGATGGGGATTGGACGTATCTTCGCAACCAGCGAAACGTAATAGCGCGGGATTTTGAAGAGACAGTGGGACTGGATTTGGAGATCTATGGACAAGATGCGATGCTGGTTCATCATGGGAGAAGCATGGGAAGCACACTTTATCCAGACACCAGAGCGATTAGCGATGTGGTTTTCTTTTTTGCCGGTACGGTTCGAGCAGCGATTGAAGCGGGTACTTTTCCCTTGCAGAATGACGGTCGGCTACTTTTGACACAAGTGGATTACGAATTGCTGCTGGAGCAATGCCATGCGGAACATGGACATGGATGGGGGAAAACGTTGCGCGAGATGCAAACCAAACCGTTGGCGCATCAGTTGCTGGAAGAGATGGAGGCAGGGGGAATGGCTTGTCGGGATGAAAATGAACAACTGATCGTTATCATGCCACGATTGGGGAGAATCACATCCCATTATCCAAATGATTACGTAAAGAAGCGAAAGGAAGGGGACGAGAAGCCAGATGGAATCGAATAGATGGCAGCTGTCCAGAGCGGGGTTGGTCAATTTCTGGTATTACGACGACGAGTGTTTTGAATTTGCCGATGGCAAGCTGTTGCTACGTGGGACCAATGGCTCCGGTAAGTCGGTAACGATGCAAAGCTTGCTGCCAGTTGTGCTAGATGGCAAAAAAAGCCCGGATCGACTCGACCCCTTTGGCTCCAAGGCAAGGCGGATGGAAGATTACCTGCTGGGTGAAAAGGAAGTAACCGGTCGTGATGAGAGAACCGGCTATCTGTATCTCGAATTTTGCAAACCGTACACCAATCAGTTTTTAACGATCGGGATCGGTTTGAGGGCCAAGCGCAACGCGCAGATGGACTTCTGGGGCTTTTCCATTCAAGACAACAGAAGAATCGGGCATGACCTGTTTTTGTACCGGCTGGTATACAATGCAGAAAAGCAGGAGCAAGAGCGCATTCCGCTGGGAAAAAGGGAGCTGGAGAAGGAGATCGGACCCGGGGGCAGGGTAGTTTTCTCACAAAGTGAATACGCGGAGATGGTGAACAAACTTCTTTTTGGGTTCCCGTCATTGGAGGCCTATGAAGATTTGATCAAGCTGCTGATTCATTTGCGGAGTCCGAAACTGTCCAAAGACTTTAAACCGACTGTAATCTACAATATCCTGGAAAATTCCCTGCCTGGCCTCTCTGACGAAGAGCTGCGGCCTTTGTCCGAGGCGATTGAATCCATGGACCGTACAAAACTGCAACTGGAACAATTGGAGCGGGACCAGAAGGCATTGTCACGAATTTCCAAGGAGTATACCGAATACAACAGGTTTATCTGGTACGATAAAGCGAAGGGCTTGACCGATGCCGTCAACGCGGCTCGAGCTGCACAAAAAAAAGTGGAGGAGTATCGGCGCCTGCTTGTCCAAAAGGAAGAGGAACGGGCTCGTCTACAGTCCCAATTGGACGCCTTCAGAATCGAGCAGCAAACCCTTGCGGAAGAGCATGAGCGATTGAAGGATCACGATATCGCCAAGGCGGAAGCAGAGCGGATCATAGTCGAGCAGCAGTTGCAACAGGAACAACGGCGATTTGAGGAAAAGCAGAAGGAAAGTGATGCCAAGCGGGGAAAGATAATTCAGTTGCGACGAACTATTGAAGAAATAGGCATGAATATCAAAGAGGCCGGGGATCAGATGACCGATCTGCTCGAAGATCTGGAGCTGGCGGTGGTGGAAAACGAATTTCCCGCGCATGATATGGCCCGTAGGGAGTTTGAAAAGGCGCAGCAAGGATATTCGATGGAACTGTGGCAAAAGGAGGCAAGAGAGTATCGAAACCGGCTGCAGACGACTCATCATCAGGCTGTAAAGACAGCAGAAGCGGAACGGATACGCATGGAAGCGGAGCGTACGCTGGGAGCCGCTCAAAAACAGGTGGATGCCTACCAACAGGAAAAAGAAAAGTGGGAGCTTATAGTAGAGGAAGAAAAAGAGAAATTGATCGGATTGTTGCATCAATGGCAGGGAGAGGTGAGTGAGCTTCGGCTTTCTCCCGAAACAGTAAGAGAAACGATTCGGCGGATAGCTCATTTTGAAGCGTCAGACCGCTATGAAACGGTTAGAGAACCGATCGTTCACGCCTATCAGCTATTGCGCCAGGATTTGCGCGATCTCTACGGAGATGTGCAAATGCTGCTCCAGACAAGGCAACGGGAACGTGAGCTAGCTGAGGCAGAATACCGCCTGTGGCAAACCAGAAAAGATCCGGAACCACCCCGCCACGAACAAGCCGCCAAAGCCAGAGAGTGGCTGAGTGAGCAGGGAATTCCCCATGTGCCGCTCTATGCAGCAGTGGAATTTCGCCAGGAAGTGCCGGAGATGGCACGTGCCGCGATAGAATCCGCTTTGACGGAAGCGGGACTGCTGGATGCATTGATTATCCCCAGATCTTATCTGGAGCACGTAGACGTATGGGCTGATTATGTAAAAGACAAGGTAATCGTGCCAGACCCTCAACTGTTTGCCCATACAATCAGCGAATGGCTGATGCCAACCCCTTTGGAAGGGACAGGAATTGGTCAGGAGGAGATTGAAGCGGTCCTTCAGACGATTTTGGCGGAAAGAACCGCAGGGCTGTCCTTACCTGCTTTTGTAACGGCAAGCGGAAGCTTTGGAATGGGCGTCTTGAGCGGACACGCACCCATCGTTGAGAAGTCAATGTATGTGGGGCAGGAAGCGAGACGCAGGCATCGTGAAGAGCAGTTGGCGACTTGGAAACAGCGTCTGGAGCAATTGGATCAGGAACTGGATAGTCTGCATCAAAAAATGAGCGATATAGAAAAACGTATCCAGACCCTTACCGAAGAGCTTCAGGGCTTTCCTTCCGAAAAAGATTTGCTGGACGCTTTGCAAACGGTGGAACAATGCAAACAGCGGTTGACCGTGTGGCAGGAGGAAGTAATACGACGCAACCAAAGTGTGCGGGAAGCGATCGAAACGCTATATAAGGAACGTGATCTGCTGAAACAAACAGCGGAGGGGCTGACGATCCCACTGGAAGTAGAAACGCTTCGCCACGCCCTTTTATCCATGCAGGATTACATGGACAATCTGCGCAAGCTGGAAAACATTTTTCGAGACAAGTGTAACTTGCTGCAACGACAAAGAGAGACCGAGGAGATGCTGGAAGAAGCGAACGATGAATGGGATCGGCTGCGTGGAGAAGAAAATGTCGCCCAGGGAGAAGTGGACAAGCAGAAACAACGGTTGCAGGCGATTGAACGCATGCTGGCTAGCCAGGGAGCGGAAGAGATCCGGGAAAGAATCCGCTATTGCACAGAAAGATTGCACAAACTGCCCGACGACTTGCAAGCTGCATCGCGTGCAATCGGGGAAGCAGATATCAGACGCAATCAATTTCAAGACATGTTGCACGAAGCGGAAAAAGTTGCGGAAGTACGTCATCAACTGCGGACCGCCTGGTGGAAGGTATTCTCTGATGAATATGCGCTTGGACTTTGGAGTTATATTGACGATGATAAGGAAAATATTGATCCAGTCGAAGGTGAATTGCACAGACTGGATGACGTAGCGTTTCGTGTGGTGAAAAAGCTGCAAGCGGTCATGGCAGGTCGTGAGCGAGAAACCTATAACAATCAATTGCAGAAGATCTTTGAAACGGAACGGCAAATCAACTTGCTAGAGTATCAGCCATCGCTCGATTACGTCTTGGAGTTCAAGGTGGAGGCGGCGTGGGAGGAACAAGCGGAAGCGCTTGCGCTGTCCCATCATTGGAACGAACTGAAAACAAGAGCAAGACGTCGCACGGTTCTGTTGGAGCATGAAGGGAAGCGATGCCATCCCTACATGTTGCTGGAAAAACTGAATCATGAGATTGAGTTGCATCGCCTGTATCTGACCGCAGAGGATCGGAAAATCTTTGAAGAGGTTATCTTGCAGAGTGTTGGACGGGTGATCAAACACCGTATCCACCGCGCGGAAAAATGGGTAGTAAGGATGAATGAACTGATGGCGCAGCGGGACAGTTCCAGCGGACTGACCTTCTCCCTGAAGTGGATACCTCGCACGGCGGAAGACGAGTCTCAGATCGGCACGGCTGAGCTGGTCGAGTATTTGCGAAAAGACCCCGCTCTAATGAGGGAGCAAGATATCGAGCGAATCACCAACCATTTCCGTTCCCGTATCGAACGGGCCAAGCGAGAGCTAGCCGACTCTGCAGAAGGCGGTGGAGAAACTTTGCACCAAATCATGCGGAGGATTCTGGACTATCGCCACTGGTTTACCTTTAAGCTGTTCCACAAGCGGGAAGGAGAAGCGAATAAAGAGCTGACAGATCGCATCTTTTTCACATTTAGCGGCGGTGAAAAAGCGATGGCCATGTATATCCCGCTTTTCTCGGCAGCCTATTCCCGCTACATGGAAGCTAACCCGCAGGCACCCAGAGTGATTTCTCTCGACGAAGCCTTTGCGGGAGTGGATGAAAACAACATTCGTGACATGTTCATGCTGGTTGAGCAACTGGGCTTTAATTACATCATGAACTCACAAGCGTTGTGGGGGGATTATGACACGGTCTCTCGCCTGTCTATCTGTGAACTGATACGGCCGAAAAATGCCGCCTTTGTATCTGTAGCACGATACTTGTGGGATGGTGGAACCTGGCATGTATTGAATGAAGAGTGGGAGAAGTTGGGCGATTCTGAGGCGGCTGTCAGCCTGGAAGAGGAGAGCATGGATGATGACCACAGATAATCACCGCAAACTTCTGCAGCAGGCGGTCGCCTATTTTCGGACGCAATCCCAAGGTTACGACCGACTTTTTCGGGAATGTAAGCGAAAATATAGAAGTATGGGGTACCTGGGTGGAAAGGTCACATTGCGAAGTATTACCCCGGCAGAAGCGGAGGCACTGGCAGGCTTGCTGAACCATCCGTATGATCCGGGCACAGATGGAATCATCCGTGTAACAGATATTGTACAAGGATTAACCAAAACCAAGTATTCCGAAGTACCGCTGATGGACATTTTGGAGGGGTATTTCGGCGAATCACTGATCAGTAAAAAAGAGCAACAACGTCAGAATCAGTTGGCATGGGATACATTCTGGGAGGAAGTGACGGTTGAAACGAGCGATTGCAGCCATCTAGTTGTGAACGAGTGGCTACAGGCGCTGTCGCATCTCGAAGGAGCAGGTGCGATGGCGGTTCGGCAATGGTGGAATACGTCTCCCCAAGATGTCAAGCAATGGTTGCTGATTGTAGTAAAGGCATTGAACTATCTTGATGGCTCGGAGCGGTCAGCGTATATCCGCCTCGCTGTTCTGTCTACTCATATTACAGGGAATCCACATGCTTTTGATATGGATGCTCCTTTGGGAAGATTGTTGCTCTATGCCCTTTGTTACATGAAAGGGAGAAACGCTCCAGCCAATTCAGAAGATGTCATGCAAATTCTTTACGAAAATCGTATATTGCGTGATGATTTATCGTCACAGGTTGTGGTAAGCGGGATCTATGGTACAAACACAGCAGGTAGCTGTGAAATCGGGAGCAAAAAAGAAGTGCTTGGCCTCCCGCTTCGCACCGTGGTTAGATATACGGATTTTGAACCGTTCTTACGGGAAGGACCCTTCAGGCGTGTTTGGATAGTGGAGAATCCTGCTGTCTTTTCATCAATATTGGATCGATGGGAAGATGAGTATGGCTTGGTGTCTTTACCTCCCTTGGTCTGTTCTGCCGGTCAGTTCTCTCTGGCGGTTCTTGCCTTGTGTGATCGTCTGGTATCAGCAGGTTGTGATCTTTATTACTCTGGAGATTTCGATCCAGAAGGGTTTCAGATGGCATTTCGGTTATGGCGTCGCTATGCAGCAGGGAGAATTATTTTTTGGCGATACACGCCGGAGGACTACATTTCCGGGATCCATGATATTCACATAGAAGAATCGAGGTGGAGCAGCCTTCAGAAGCTAGTGGATGAAGTGGATAACGAAGGACTTCCAGCCACATTCGTCCAGACCATGAAAACTGCGCTTCAACAGCGCAAACCTGTGTATCAGGAATCATTGGTGGATGAACTTTATAACGATATCAAATCAACGTTGAAGCCTATAAACGATTGAATAACTTGGAATTATACCAAGATGAATAATTTAGTAGATAAGGATTTTACGATGAAAAAGCTCAAGGTTTTGTAATGAAACGACCGGTGTCATACAGAGATTTTCTTTCCGCGCTCGGCAAGGATATGTGGGGGAGTTTAGGTGGACGAGTAGCTTCCGTGAGAAGAGCAACTCATGGAATGATTAGTTGTTCTCGGCATAGAGTTGTTAGCGTTAGCGACTAAATCCCTCCCCCGCAAAGCACTAAAAATTGTTTGAACATAAGCACAAAACTGCCTCCCTCTACCAAATCAAGCATGCTATATTTAGTTAAGGGGAGGAGACAGCCTATGATAGGATTCAACACCGTACTTCCACTTTCAACGGATACCACGGTTGAGCACTTTCTACATATTTGCCGGATCTGGCAACAACGCAGTCCACATACCACGTTAACGTTCGATGACCAGCCTATTCAGAATGGTCTGAAGTATGAGAGCGATCAAGAAGTAATGGAGTTCGTCCATGTGACGAGGAGCGGAGGCGTTCACTGCGGAGTGCGTCATATCCGGAAAGACGAAGACGGCGAATGGCGCACAGATGTGGTCGGGCATAAAAGAGCTGAGGATTTCAAGGTAGCCATCGTATCGTCGCGTTCGCATTTCAATATTACGACGTATTCCCAAATCCCGCTTACCCCGTACATTGTCAGCTTGCTCATACGGGAAACAGGCCCGATGTATGACGATGGCATCCGTATCGAAGCGGAGCCAAAAGAGGTAACGGAAGAAAATGCCGCGGAGCTTGCCTCCTTAATCAACTGCCAGAAGTATAATTTTATGCCGGTCATCTATGTGAGCAAGCAGTTTTTTGGCGGTACGTATCTGACGGATCCGCGAAGGCTGGCTCAGAAACTGGCCGGGCTGGCCCATGTCTATTTCGAGACCGATACGAAAGTTTCTACGATACTGCGGGCCTTGACCGACGGGAAAAACGCCTACAACGGCTCTATCGGCATCTATTGGCAAAATCACAATTACAAAAGATTTTTGTTAAATGACACGGATGAAAATATTAGTCTAAAAATCCAAAACTACGTCAAGACCATATTAAATACGCGGAAAACCGCTGACGAGTGCCGCTGGTCCTATGTTCAACACTTGAAATATCAACGGGCAATTGATCGGTACCGCGAAGGCGAAGCCGAAAACACCGTACTGATCGATTACGCGTTACAGGAAAACCAGGAACTACAGGAACAGGTCAAAAGCCTGGAGGCCGAAAACTATTATTTGCGGGAACGGCAGCAGATGTTTTTTTCCAATGAGTTGGACGAGCAGAGACCGTTGATCTTCAAAGGCGCCGAAGCAGAACTGTTCGCCAGCGAGCAGGCAGAACTCATCCTGGAGATCATCGAGGAGAAACTCAGAAGCGGAAGCTGTTCCGTACGCATCCGCAATATGCTGGAATCGATTTTGGAAGCCAACGAAAGAACCAATAACAAGGAAACGTTTTTGGCTCAGGTGAAAACCGTGCTGACGGAGCCAGGCGGCCTGTCGAGTCAGGGAAAACGGGAACTCGTTAAACTCGGGTTCGAATTGACCGAAGAAGGGAAACATTACAAGCTAAAAATTAAGGGTGACGATCGCTATCCGCATCCCATTGCCAAAACGCCAAGCGACGTCCGCTCCTCGGAAAACAACTTTTCCCAGTTCAAAAAACGGTTTTTTTGAAGCGTTGTCCGCGGTATTCGGCATCCCCCGAATGAGGCATATGTAGGTGGAAACACCGAAGAAGGGGAAAAAAATAAAAGTAGCCGGCCTTCCACTTCGTACTGTTGTTAGCTATACGATTTTGAACCGTTTATGCGGGAAGGGCCCTTCAGGCGTGTTTGGATAGTCAAAATAAAAAGATTGTCTGTGAAGGATGGGGGGCGCTGGCCCCCTTAAATTTTTAAGTCACACCGGCAAATAGACGCTATGCCAATATTGGGCAAGATGCCGTACCACATCGTTTTAAACTCGTAGGTCTTGAACTGCCTATCGTTCCGTCCGATTACGGTAAGCCCGTCGCAAACGACGTCACAGCAGCGAACGAATTCGATCGGGAATTCCAAATGATTCTCGGAAACGAAATGGGATTTTACAACGGCAAGTTTCATTTTCTATGGACGATCAATGGAGATGTGTATCCCCGGGTTCCGACTTTCGTCGTCAAAGAAGGAGATATCGTCAAAACGACGTTTGTGAATAAGAGTTTGGCCGAGCATCCGATGCACCTGCACGGACATCATATGACAGTTTTGAAGAGAAACGGCGAGAAGGTGAAAACGCCGTGGCTTACCGATACGTTAAACGTCATGCCGGGCGAGTCATATGAGGTCGCATTTATCGCGGATAACCCGGGCATGTGGATGGACCACTGCCATAATCTGGATCATGCGGCGACAGGCATGATTTTGCATCTCATGTACGATCACGTGCGTCCTTCTTATGAAGTAGGGACACGGTCTGGAAACTTGCCTGATTAGAAAATGGGAAGCAAAAGGAGGACGAAGGAGCTGCCGGGCATGCTCCTTTGAATTTTTCGCCAGTAAGAACAAAAAAGCATCCCTTCTCCTATTAATAGGGAAGAAGGAATGCTTGAGTCACAAAAGTCAAAAGAAAGGAATATCCCCTTTACAAATCAACCTCTGGGGTCGTCCGTGTAAGGTTTTATGATTGTAGGCTTTGACGAAGACGTATGATCATGGGTTCCGACTTGCGGTGCAACGAGCAAAGAGCAGACTAGGGACAAAGAAACCGTTGTGAGAAGAGCCAACTTTTTCTTCATTTGATTTCACTCCTTAAAATTTACTTTGTTTACATTATTATACACTTCTTTTATTCTTCCTAGAAGATCTAATTTAATATCTTTCCCTTGTTCGTGGTACAAAGTTAGAATTTCTTCGGAACATTCCATAATATCTTTTCGGGAATTGATTTTAGCGAAATAATGCATGCTTTGCAGATATGCTTCAACACCATCATCAAACGACCCTTGGTTTATATAGAAAGCCGCTTTTTGCCTGAAGTATCTTCCTAATTCGGAAAAATTATAGGGAGTGGTGAAATCATATACGAAATTATTTTCCTCGTGCTCAATAAGTTCTCGGATCGCATCAGTGGCATTTATTTTGAGAAGTGTCTCCATAAGGATGTTCACCCGATGCAATCGATTGATTTTCGTTGCTTCGCTCACACACTCTCTTAATAAGGGGATCGCTTCATCATACTGTTCTTTGTTAGAGAGTATGATTGCTTTGTAATACTTTAATCTCTCAATTACAAAGCGATACCCCAATTCTTCGTACATTCGAAGATGTTCTTCCAATCCAAGAATGTTATTCATCCTAAAATAAGAATTGCAGATTGCCCAAGCAACCCTCTCCTTTGTTTCATTGTTTGTGGTATCTTCGGCATGTCCCATCTTTCCAAACTCGATGCACTTCTCATATTTTTTCAAGTCATGTGCTTGGAAAGCCATCTGATAGTATAAGTTGACTCTTTCTTCCTGATCCAAGAAATCCGTGTAATGAAGTGCTTCTTCTCCAAGGCGAAAGGATTCCTCCAGCTTCTCCAAATCATGCATTTGAAGGAGGAATTTTTGCATCAACCCTCTCGCAAGGAAACGCTGCATTCCACGTTCCCTCGCATATTTGATGATGACATCATACAAGGGCAGCTGATAACTTTTGTCTGTCAGAGAAACGACGAAGTTATACAGTCGCTCTATCAAAACATGGCTCTCTTCATAAGAGGTCTGGAGGAACCGTAAAGCAACTTTCGTGACCAATGGAATGTTGGTCAACTGAATAGCCTCATGGATGAGCTCGAGTAGGACATCTGGCCGCTCATCAATTTCTATGTAGTGTTCGATGATTTCGGCAATGGGAATACCGAGGGTTTTCGCAATAGGCATAATCGTTTTTAACTCTGGACGTTTGGTCTCCCCGCTTTCGACCTTTGAAATAACCCCTTTGGATACCCCTGACACCTTTGCCAGTAGTGAAATACTCTGATTCGATTGTTCTCTATATTTCTTTATGACATCACCGATGGTTGTAAATTGAAGAGTACTAACACTTTCCCCCATGGTTTTCACCTTCCAATCAAGACCATCCCTTTATTTTCCTTTAGCTTGTTTATACAAATATTAACATTTCGCATGTTTTTTGTAAATTGTTGGAATGTTGTATAGGGATGTTGAATGGTCCATTCTGCTACAAGCAGATTGAGAGTCCAGCATAACCAGACGGCGATGGTGTATGCATTGCCATAGGAAACATTCATCACATGATGTGTAATGGCTACGATGATATAAATCGTCATATTGGCAAAGGAAAGAAAGAAGCTGCGAATCATCCATTGACGATCCAAGATGATCCTTTGCTTTTTGATAGACAAATAACCCAGAATCGTCGTTCCCAGCCATAAGGTATTTAAAATCAGAAACCCGATTGTACTTGGCCATCCCCCCGTCGCAAAGAAAGAGACGAAGACGCCGGGAATGAAATTGTAAAGGATCGACAAGACGTACACTCGGCCGTTCCAACGGTGAAACTTGATCGATTTGGCCCGCACTCTTTTCAACAAGCCGAACGGGCCGGTGAGAAGCGAGAGGATCGCCAACAAAATATGGATGCGAATCATGAACAGCCAGAGGGATGTATCTGTGAGCATTTTGCATAATTCCGATTTTAGTTACAGAAAGTCAAAATCTGAAGGCTCTTTGGTTATGAAATAGGTTCATTTCCAAAAATGGGCATACCTGCAGAATTTTCGTTTTTCCGTTTTTAAGCAGCTATTTGCTTTTGCTTGCAAGCGGCGGCAAGGGCGGATATAAGTAGTACGATAGCGTTCAAATACTGATGTGTCGTCACTTTCTGGATGCCCCAGACATGCAGGTCATTCGCTGTGAGATACGATTTTAATCTGGAGTTGCAACGTTCCACACTTGTCCGTTCGTTGTATAGCTCCTTCCAGCGCTTCGTATCCCGATGCGGGCTGCTAAATCGCCGTAGGTCATCCTTTATGTCAATTTTGACCACCATGCCATAGTTGGAAGACGAGCATGCAGCCATGCCTAGCGGGCATTCGACTTTGCCTGTTGCGTGCGGGCAACGAAACTTCAAATCATCTCCGTCGGCTCCCCAATAGGTCATCGCGAATCCCATCGAGCAGCAAGGCGTTCCGTTCGATGTGAACCCGGCAGGCGGTTCCTTCTCGCCGCGTGGGTTAAGCGGAATGATCGCTTGCGCTCTCACATTGCGGGCAGCTTCGTACACTTTCAGTTGATCATAGCCCGCATCAAGCATGAAAAATCGCGTATTGGCTTTGGAGGCGATTTTTCGAATCAAACCAGGTGCCTTTTCGCCGTCGTTTACATGCGCCGGCGTGATCTCCAGCGCTAACGGCAGCTCGCTTTTCGTATCGACAGCAAGATGGAGCTTATAGCCGAACCAGGTGATCTTGTTGCCAAAAGAATCGAACTTCGCGCCCCAATTTGCATTGCCGGTTTGCTCGCTTTTGCGTTTGGGCTGCTTCTTTTCGTAAGCATGGATGGCGGCGCTGTCGATCGCCACGTGACTGCCGTCGATGACTCCGTCTTCCTGGCAGCGTTTGACCAAATCCTCAAACAGTTGCTGAGCTAAGTTTTTCTTTGTAAGTTCGGCAAACACTCGGCTTAATGTGGAGACAGACGGTGCTTCACGATCAAGCGAAAGTCCGCATTGGTAGCGAAAACGAAGGTCGGTTTCCAAGCGATGATGCAGGGCGGTAAACGTATGAATGTGCTCAATTGGTGCCGCCAAAAGCGCCCGCAAAATACCTTCCCTGCAATGACCGTCAGCGCCTCGGGGTGAACGACTTCTTAGTTCCTTGGCGTAAGGACGAAGATCCAGCACACCAAAAAAGATCGGCAATCGCTCTTTGGATTGCATTTTTAGTAGTTCTTCGAAGGAAAACAGACTTTCTTGGAGAATATACAAGGTGACTTCCCCCCCTTGGGTTTTCTGGTTTGATCACTTGAAAACTTCTCCAAGTCGGGGTGAAGTCCCTTTTTTATGTTTGAAAATCCTTGCCTATCAAGGGCTTAGATTTATGCAAAATGCTCATCTGTAAGAAGTTGATCCTTTCTGGCAAGAAACTTTTCGAAAGCAGGATCCACCATAAAATTCTTTGAGAATGTATGAAAGACCCACAAGATCGAGATGATGCACATGATTATGCCGATTGTCTTTTTCATATAAAAACTCCCCACCCGTGTTTTCCTCAATCCAGGCCTATTTGCCGCTGGTTGCACAAGAAAAGCCTAACAGTTTCATGTCTCAAAGGGCGGGGCAAAAAAATCACAAAACAATCAACAAGCGGTCCCAATACAGATGATCGGGTTTGTCGCTAGTTGCAGCAGTGATAAACTAAACAGTAGCTTGGAATGGAACGACTCCTTTCTCGGAAGAGTCGTAGGAGTGATAGAGAGAAAGACGGAGGAGAGGGTGGAGGGCTTTCGTGAAGGAATTCCATACGATTTTGGTCGTGGATGATGACAAAAGCATTGTCGAGCTATTGCAGGATTTTCTGGAGAACGAGGGTTTCCGTGTAAAAACCGCATATGACACCACGCAGGCCCTGGCTGTGTTTCAACAGGAGCACATTCATGGCATCGTCCTGGACATCATGATGCCGGGACAAAACGGTTTTGAGTTCTGTCGGCAGATTCGGTCGGAAAGCAACGTTCCCCTCCTCTTCTTGAGTGCCCGCAGCGATGATGTGGACAAGATTCGGGGTAAACGATGAATCGACTGCGTTTTACATCTTTGCGACCCAAATTTTTATTGATTTGTTCCATCTTGCTTCTGATACCTTCGCTGGTGATAGGGATCGTCGCCTATCAAATATCCAAGCATCAGTTGGACCAAGCGGGACGGGAGCAGATGAAAACAAGCGTCCGGCTGGCGATCGGCATGATTTCATTGCTGGACCGGGAAGTCAAGGCAGGGCATATGACATTGGAGGAAGCCCAGGAGACCTTTCGCGAGGAGATATTCGGCCCCAAAGATGCGGACAACAAGCGGCCGATCAATCCCAAATACGTGGTGGGAGAGACGGGCTACCTGTACGCTGTCAATAAAGACGGCGTCTCCGTGATGAATCCCAAAAACGAAGGGAAATTGCTGCATGGGATCGTGACACCGGACGGAGTGGAGATGGGACAGACGATTGTCGGCCTGGGCACCAGCGGCGGCGGCTATTATACATACATCTGGAACAACCCTGTGTCCGGCCGCGACGAGACAAAGGTCTCCTATGTGGAAATGGATGAAAACTGGGGCTGGATTATCGGGTCCGGGGCTTATTTGGACGAGTTTAACCAGGGATCGGGTCTGGTTCTCCGCACCCTTCTGGTCACGCTGGTCCTCTCACTCATGGTCGGTGCGGTGGTCGTGTGGCTGTTTATCAACTCCATCGTCAAGCCGATTGCCGCCATCGCCAAGCAAGCGGAACGGGTGTCGCATGGAGATTTGACGATCGAAGCCTTGCCTGAGAAAAACAGCGACGAAATTGGGCTGCTTACCCGTGATTTCAATATCATGACGGGCAACTTGCGAGAATTGATCGGTCATGTATCCGCCAGCTCCGAGCATGTCGCCTCCATGTCCGAGCAGTTGTCTGCAGGTGCCCAGCAAACGTCCAAGGCCATCGAGCAAATCGCCGCCGCCTCCCAGGAAGTGGCGATCGGGGCCGAGAACCAGGCGAGAACGACGGGCAAAACCACGGAGGTGGTCGATGATATTTCGAAGGGCATGGATCATGTGGCCGTCTCCATCCAAGCGGTCGCGGACGCTGCCCTGGATGCCAACCTGGAAGCTGCGAGAGGGAACGACGTCGTGCAGCAGACTGTCGAGCAAATGAACGCGGCCATTGAGGCTGCCCGGGCGGGAGAGCATGGCAAGGGCTTCGCTGTCGTAGCGGATGAGGTGCGCAAACTGGCGGCGCAATCCGGCCAAGCGACGGAAAAGATCAGAAGCATCATCCAAGACATCCAGAAAGACACGCAACATGCCGTGCTGGCGATTCAAGAAGGGACCAGCGCAGTGGATACCGGCAGACAACAAGTGCACCAGACCGGGGAAAGCTTCCGGAGCATTGCCAAGATGATTGAGGGCGTCTCGTCGCAGTCCCAGGAAGTATCGGCGATCGTGGAAGAGGTAGGCTCCACTACGCAAAGCATGGTGGGCATGATTGCCTCGATCTCACAAGTATCCGAGCAAGCAGCGGAAAACTCGCAAAATATGGCCGCGGCCTCGGAAGAACAGCTGGCCTCGATGGAGGAGATTGCGACCTCGGCCGCCACATTGGCCAAAATGGCGGAAGAATTGCAAAACCTGATCGGAACGTTCAAGATAGAAGAGAGCGGGTTTGTCAAACAATAGAATGGCACGGGAGTTGATAGGCAAGATGTCGATTGAAACGGTAAAAGCCCATTTTCGCCAGTGGAATCGGGAGCACGATGTGATGGAGTTTGCGACGCCGAGCGCGACTGTTGAACAGGCGGCGGAGACCATCGGCGTGATTCCGGCCCGGATCGCCAAGACGCTCTCTTTTCGCGGAGAGGGGGAGAAGGCCATGCTGATCGTCGCGGCTGGCGACGCCAAGGTCGACAACAAGAAGTTCCGGCACACATTTGGCTTCAAAGCGCGCATGCTGACGCCGGATGAAGTGCTGGAACAGACGGGGCATGTGATCGGCGGGGTCTGCCCGTTTGGGTTGAAGACGGAGCTGGACGTGTTTCTCGACGACTCTCTGAAACGTTTCGAGACGGTCTATCCCGCATGCGGAAGCGTCAACTCCGCGATCGAATTGACGCTGGACGAGCTGGTTCGCTTTTCGTCCGCAAAAGAGTGGGTGGATGTGTGCAAAGGGTGGGACGGAGCTGAGCCGGATTCGCAGGAGACGGTGTTCTAAGATGACGGAATCCTGAAGTGGCTGAATGTGACGTCACCGGACGCACCTCTCCACTTTCCAGACAGAAAAAGGGACCTTGCCATTGCAAGGGTCCCTTTTTTGCTTAAAGCCCGCTGTTTCCTCGTCTCAAATCTCATCAGGACCGGGAATATCCGCGCAGATGCTCCGGCCAATCGCGATGGATGCCGTCGCAGCGGGAGAGGGGGCATTTAAAATATGGGTGGAACGCTGATTGGTCACGATGAAAAAGTCATCCACCAATTTGCCGTCCCTGGTCAGTGCTTGCGCGCGAACGCCGTTTTCCGATTGGACCAGATCCTCTTCCCGCACTTCGGGAATCAACCGTTGCAGGCTTTTCACAAATACTTTTTTGCTCAGCGAACGAATGATCTCTTTCATTCCCTCCCCGAGGTTCTGGGAGGCAATTTTCCAAAAGGCCGGATAGGTCATTACTTCGGCAAAATCTCGCAGAACAAAATCGGTTTTATGGTAGCCTTCCCTCTTCAAACTGAGCACCGCGTTGGGGCCGGCATGGACGTGGCCGTCAATCATGCGCGTAAAATGAACGCCCAAAAACGGGAAGTTGGGGTTCGGCACAGGATAGATCAAATGCTTCACCAGGTGGTGCTTTTCCGGCTTCAGCTCGTAGTATTCGCCGCGAAACGGGACGATCTTCATCCCGGTTTGCAAGCCTTGCGCAGCGGCAATCCGATCGCAGTGCAGCCCGGCGCAATTGATCAGATAACGGCTATGGAACGTATGGTGGGTGCAATCAATCTGAAGCCCCTCGTTGTTTTCCGCAATCGCTTCTACTTTGGTGCCGAGAAATACCTCGCCCCCGCGCTCCTGGATCTCTCTCGCAAGCACGTTGGCCACTTGTTTGTAATTGACGATCCCCGCCGCTTTGACATGGATGGCTCCGATGCCATAGGCATGCGGCTCGATCTCCTTCAGTTGATCCGGCCCGATCAGCGAAACGTCCAATCCATTTTCCAACCCCCGCTTGTACAAATTGTCGAGCAGCGGCAATTCTTCCTGTTCGGTAGCCACGATCACTTTTCCGCACATTTCATAGGAGATCTCATGTGTATCGCAAAAATCCCGCAGCAACTGGCCGCCTTCTCGGGACAGCTTTGCTTTCAGGCTGCCGGGTTTATAGTAAATGCCGGAATGAATAACGCCGCTGTTATGTCCAGTTTGGTGAAAAGCGAGCGTGTTTTCTTTTTCGAGGATGGCCAGTTTGGCGCCCGGGTATTTTTGCATCAGGGCATAGCCGGTGGAGAGTCCGACGATCCCGCCGCCGATGATCACGTAGTCGTACATGGTACCACCTTTCTTTCAAACGAGTATATCTTTCAAGACAAACGCAAAACTTGTAATACAATTATAAGACAAATGTATGACAAATCAATTGAAAATGTAAAATAATTTGAATGTAGACAAAGCGATTTACTTATTGTATTCTAGTAATCATCCTATTTACCTAATCGTCCGACGATTTGAAACAGTTAAATCAAGGTGGTGATGATTGATTCTTGTAGTACAAGTTGTTATTACAAGTTTTCGATCTTGTATGGCAACAATCCGGTTTGGTCCGGAATGGCAAGAGGCGTGTTTGTGTATCCTCGTCTTGTGGGGAAGGGTGTGAAGAGATGGACATTACTGTGTTATTCGATGGCTTTCCGGGGAGGTCCAGCCGCGGTTTTCTCGGGTGGTCGAGCTGCGTGCTGATTCGCCGCGAGGGAGAACGGCCGATCCTGTTTGACACGTTGGGCTTTAATGAGCGGTATACCCTGTTGGAGAGGTTGAATCAGGCAGGGGTGAGCCCCGACGAGATCGGAACGGTTCTCTTGAGCCACTTTCACTTTGATCACGCCGTCAATTATCCGCTTTTTCCAAACGCAACGTTTTACCTCCATGAAAAAGAAGTGGCGCACATCGCAGAAAACGGAAAAAAAGATCTGGCCGTCCCGGTTGAGATGTTTCCGGCCTTGCGCGACTGTGGCCGATTGGAGATTCTGTCCGGCACATCCGGCATCGTCGAAGGGTTGAACTGGCTGCACACTCCTGGGCATACACCCGGACTTTATTCCATTCTGGTCGATTATCAGGGGGAAAAGTGGGCCATCGTCTCCGATACGATCAAAAACAGGCAGGAACTGAGCACCGGAGAAGTGTCGATGACATGGGACGACGCGAAAAGCAAGGAGAGCATCGAAGCGATCAAAGAGTGGGCGGATATTGTCGTTCCCGGCCATGATCAATTGCTCCGGGTACATCGAAGCGGGAAAAACGCCGAGATTGTTCCTGTAAATGAAAGCGTTTTAAACGTAATCGTCCCCTGGTTGGACAAGACTTTTACGATAAAGGCATAGAAGAAGGTGAGACTAGCATGAATTATTTAAAAGGGGCCATCGACATTCACGTGCATTCCAGTCCCAGCATTTTTCCCCGCTCTGTCGATGACCTGGAGTTGGCCGAGCAAGCCAAACGGGCAGGCATGCGGGCGATTGTACTGAAGGCGCATGAGGAATCGACGGTTTCGCGGGCCAAGCTGGTCAGCAAGGTCGTCGAAGGGATTGAGGTGTACGGTTCACTGGTGCTGAACGAATATGTGGGCGGCCTCAATCCGTACGCGGTCGACATGGCCATCCAGCAGGGCGCCAAACTGATCTGGATGCCTACCGGCTCAGCCAAGCACCATATCGACCACTACGGGGGAAAGAGCGACTACAAGGAACAGAAGTCTACCATTCGCCTGCTCCCGCAGAAAGGCATCACTGTCCTGTCTGAGGATGGCCGCCTGCTGCCGGTTGTCTATGACATTCTGGATCTGGTCAAAGGGAGCGGCGCGGTGCTGGCGACAGGTCACTTGTCCCCGCTGGAAACAAAAGTTCTCGTGGAAGCAGCCGTCTCGCGCGGTGTGGAAAAGGTCCTGGTCGCCCATCCCGACCTCAAAATCAACAAGATGGACCTCTCCCTCCAGTGTGAATTGGTGAAGATGGGCGCCTACGTGGAAAAATCGATGCTGACCCTGATGCCGCAGTGGAAGTCGATCGAGCCTGATGAATTGGTCCGGGGCATTCGCCAGCTCGGGACGGAAAACTGTATTCTCCAGACCGATTTTGGACAAGCCAATCACCCGGTCCCCACGGAAGGGTACAACCAGTTCATCCAGATTCTCCTCGACCATGGCATCACAGAGACAGAGATTGAACAAATGGCTTGTTCGAACCCGGCAGAGCTGCTCGGGCTGCAGGCAAAATAGAGAGGGGAAGTGAAGGCGATGAGTAATCAACAAGTGGTGCCCTGGTACAAAGAGATTACCAAAAGGCAGTGGAAAGCACTGATTGCCGCCGGTTCGGGCTGGGCTTTGGATGCGATGGACGTCATGCTGTACTCGATGATCCTGGTGCACGTGATGAATGACCTGCAGATGGGCCAGACGACAGCCGGTTTCCTGGCGACGCTGACCTTGCTCAGCTCCGCGGTGGGGGGCATCTTGTTCGGAATGGTAGCCGACCGTTATGGCCGGACGAAGTCGTTGATGATTAGCATTTTTGTGTACTCATTATTTACGTTCTTATGCGGGTTTTCCCAAACCGTGACGCAGCTGGCTGTATTCCGTTTGCTGCTCGGTCTCGGGATGGGCGGCGAGTGGGTAGCGGGAGCCGCCTTGATCACGGAAACATGGGACGCGAAACACCGCGGGAAAGCCATGGGTCTGGTGCAGAGCGCCTGGGCGATCGGCTACGCGCTGGCAGCCATCGTGGCGGGCGTCATCTCGCCGCTGTGGGGTTGGCGCGGCGTGTTCTTCTTCGGCATCGTACCGGCTCTGGTCGCGATCTGGATTCGAAAAGGGACAGAAGAACCGGAAATTTGGGAAAAAATGAAGAAGGACGCTGCTGCCAAGGAAAAGGGCAAACCGAAGCTGATGGAGCTCTTCTCCAGCAAGGTATTCCGTTGGACGCTGCTGGGGGCCGTGCTTAGCGTATGTGCGCAGTTTGGTTATTGGGGATTGTTTACCTGGATTCCGACGTACCTCGGCTCGCCGATTGAAAAAGGCGGTGCGGGACTCGACATCATGAAGTCGACCACATGGATTGTCATCATGCAGTCGGGTGCTTGGCTCGGTTACGTTTCCTTCGGATTTTTGGCGGACAAAATCGGCCGAAGAAAAACCTTTATCCTGTTCTTTGCGCTGGCCGCCCTCCTGGTGCCGTTCTACGGCATGAGCGGAGATCCGACCTGGCTGTTGATTCTCGGGCCGTTTGTCGCTTTCTTTGGCTCCGGGTATTTCAGCGGATTCGGTGCGGTTTTGGCGGAATTGTTCCCGACCGAGATTCGCGCGACCGGGCAAGGCTTCTGCTATAACTTTGGGCGCGGGATTGCCGCGACTGCACCGACGGTGGTCGGATTTATGGCCTCCAGCATCGGATTGGGTGCCGCATTTGGTTTCCTCTCCATTTCATTTGCCTTGGCGGCCCTGCTGGTATTCTTCTTCCTGCCGGAAACGCTGGGCAAACAATTGAATTGAGATGTGAACAAAAGAGAGAAAAAAGTTCATGTGGGGGATCTTCCCAACATGAACTTTTTTTCCTCATGCTTCCCGGTCAGCCGACTCCACATTTTTTATTTGTAATACAATAATTATTGATTTGCCTATCGGAAAAGTGAGGGAACTCTAATGAAACCGAGGTTTTACGTTGACTCTTTTCCAAACATGTTTTACAATTTGTATTACAAATAAGAAAATAGAACGGAGATCGATCGCATGTCAAAGGAAAAACTCTCCCAAATCATATCGCGGCAATTGCTGCAGGACATCGAGTCCGGGAAATACCCCGCCGGTTCCAAGCTGCCGACAGAGATGGAGCTGGCGGCTCAGTTCGGGGTGAGCCGCATCCCGATCCGGGAAGCATTAAGCGTGCTGCGGGCAGCCGGTGTGATCACCTCCCGCCAAGGTGGCGGCAGCTTCGTGGAAGAGCGCGCCGACAATGGCATCCTGAACAAACTGACGATCGAAAACGAAGATGCGGAACTGATCAAGCACTTGTTTGAGATGCGCAAGGTGCTGGAGCCCGAAGCGGCCTACCTCGCTGCGCAGCGGCGAACGAATGAGCATCTGGAGCGCATGTGGAATGCGCTGCACTGGCTGGAGGAAGAGTTGGCCGATGCCAACAAAATAAGCCTGGAAGCGGACCTGGAGTTCCACCGGACGATGTTTTTGGCGACCCAAAATCCGGTGATGATCCAAGCGATGGAGAATTTGTCGTCTTTGTACGAGCGGGCCTTGAACATTACGCTGAAGCCGAATCTCGGCATGAAAGAAAAAAGAAAGGCCGTCTACAAAGAGCATCACGATATATTGCTGGCGATCGAGATGGAGGAGCCGGAGCTGGCGAAGATCCAATGCGCGATCCATCTCCGAAACGTCGAGAAAAAGCTGAGCTTGTTTATGTAGCTGGCAGACAAAAAGGTGACGATGATGAAAACCATGACGGAAGCACAGATCGCTGCCATACGGGCGATCGTCAAGACAGGCAGGGTACTGACAGAAGAATACGATCGGTTTAGCTACGCTTTTGACGCCTCGTTCGGGACCTACCTTCCGGATGTCGTGATTCAGACCAAAGATGTGGCGGAGCTGGCAGAGCTGGTCAAGCTGGCCAATCGCGAAAAGATCCCGGTGTATCCCCGGGGACAGGCAACGAGCCTGAGCGGAGGGCCGCTGCCCGTCCATGGCGGGATGGTCATCGATCTATCGGTCATGGACGATCTGCTGGAAATCGATGAAGAAGATTTGGTCGCCATCGTATCTCCCGGTGTGTTGACTGCCGCGATTCACAAGGCGGCAGAGGAGAAAGGCTTGATGTACCCGCCCGATCCCAGCAGCTCGCATGTCTCTACGATCGGCGGCAATCTGGCCGAGAACTCGGGCGGTCCGCGCGGTCTGAAGTACGGCGTGACCAAGGATTACGTCATCGGCTTGGAAGTGATTACGCCCCAGGGGGAAATTATCCGCACCGGGGGCCGGACAGTTAAAAATGTGACGGGCTACGATCTGACCAAATTGATCGTCGGTTCAGAGGGAACACTGGGCATCATTACCAAAGCGATTCTCCGATTGATTCCCAAGCCGCCCGCCTCCGAGACCGTCATGGCGATTTTCGACGATTTGGTCGATGCCGGAAGAGCGATTTCACGGATTTTGACATCGGGGATTCTCCCTTCCAAGATGGAGCTGATGGACCAGGCGTCTATGGTGGCGGTGGAAAATTATCAGCCGTCCGGTTTGCCCAAGGATGCCGAAGCGCTGATCCTGATCGAGCTGGATGGACACCCGATGGCCGTGCGAGATGAAGCCGAGCAGGTATCCCGGGTATGCCGGGAGATCGGGGCGCGGGAAGTGCGTGTGCCGCAGACCGCGAAGGAAAAAGAAGATATGTGGAAGGCGCGCAAATTGGTGTCCCCCGCCATCGTGCGGGTGAAGCCGACCAAAATTTCGGAGGATGCGACCGTGCCGCGGAGCAAAATACCGGAGATGTGCCGCCGCCTGCAGGCGATCAAAGAAAAGTACGGCATCCATCTCGTCGTATTCGGACACGTCGGGGACGGGAATCTGCACCCCAATATTATCGCCGACAAATCGGATCGCGAAGAAATGCAGCGGGTCGAAAAGGCGGTCGCGGAAATTTTCGAGGCGGCGGTCGAGCTGGGCGGCACCTTGTCCGGCGAACATGGCATCGGTCTGATGAAGGCGCCCTTTATGGAGATGGAGCTGGGAGCCGCCGGTCTCGACATGATGAAGCGGATCAAACAGGCGTGGGATCCCCATAACATTATGAATCCTGGCAAAATTTTTCCCGAACCGGGACAAAAGTTGGTGTTGAGCGAATGAACGAGCAGCTCGAACAGTTGCGTGCCGAACTGAATTACGACAAGACAAACAAGTGTGTGCAGTGCGGCTACTGTCTGCCTGCTTGTCCTACCTACCTGACGATGGGCAAAGAAACCCACTCCCCGCGCGGCCGCATCAATCTGGTCAAGATGGCGGGAGAGGGCAAAATCAAAGATCTCTCCGTGCTGGAGGAGCCGCTGGATTTATGTCTGGGTTGCCGCGCCTGCGAAACGGTATGTCCGACAGGCGTGGAGTACGGAGCGATCCTGGAGTCGGCGCGGGCGTCGATCACGCGGCGCAAAGCCTACTCCGTTCCGCAAAAGGCGCTGCGCAGCTTGCTTTTCAAAAAGGTGTTCCCCAGCCGCAAAGCGATGAAGCTGCTCGGAGACGCGATGTGGGTGTACGAGAAGACCGGCGTCCAAAAGCTGGCGCGAAAAAGCGGCCTGATGAAAAAGCTGCCGGCCCATCTGGGAGAGTTCGAAGCGATTGTCCCGCCAGCCGTCTCTCCCCGCGAGCGGGCCAGCCTCCCGCGAGTAACCAAGGCGAAGGGGCAGAGAAAGTACACCGTCGCTTTTTTCGTCGGCTGCGTGATGGACGCCATGTTCCGCAAGATAAACCAGCTCTCTGTCCAACTCTTGGCCGAAGTCGGCTGCGACGTCATCGTGATCGAGAATCAGATCTGCTGCGGCGCTCTTCATGCCCATGCCGGCGAGATGGATGAGAGCAAGCAGCTGGCGAAGCGGAATATCGAGGCATTCGCCGCAGTAGATGCTGATTTTATCGTGAACAACGCAGGTGGCTGCGGCGCCATGCTGGTGGAATACGACCATCTGCTGGCGGATGATGCCCAGTGGGCGGAGCGGGCTCGCGCTTTTGCGGCGAAAACCAGAGACATCTCGCAAGTGCTTGCCCTGTGCGGGGGCATCGCGGGAAAAGAAGGGCCGACCGAGAGAGTGACGTATCAGCGGTCATGCCATATGACTAATGTGCAAAAAGTAACCGCGGAACCTGTGCAACTGTTAGCAGGCCTGCCAAACGTGGAACTGGTGGAAATGGCGGAGGCCAATATGTGCTGCGGTTCGGCGGGAATCTACAATCTGGTACAATACGACGCTTCGATGGAAATCCTGGATTTGAAGATGCAGCATGTAATAGATACCGGGGCGGTCACGATTGTCACGACGAACCCGGGCTGCCTCCTCCAAATGAAGCTGGGGATTGAGCGCGAACATCTGGGGGAACGTGTAAGAGCGGTTCATCTGGTCGAATACCTGGCTCAGAGGGCCGGGATTCTCGACGGAAATCCCTCGGCTCAACCGAAAGCCTGACGTCTCCTCATTCAACCGGGAACCAAACGCTTTCGCTTCCGCTGCTCATTCAGCAGCTCCATCATCTGCGCCTGTACCCTACGCGTATATTCCGTCGCATGGGCCGGGCTCGCCAGGTTGCACACCTCCAACGGGTCATTCGTCAGACAATACAGTTCATATTCCTCAGGCTCAGGCCGGGTTTTGACCCGAGTCACCCAACACGTCTCTTGTCCGAGCGCCGTACCTGGCACGGGCAGAGACGTTTCGTCTTTTATCCCCGGATGACGCCAGAACTGCGGGTGATCGAAATAGCGGGAGAACTTCCACCATTCCTCTTTTCCCTGATGATGCAACACAGCGATGACAGATTCGATGTGATTCGGTTGAATGACGGACGGATAGGGCACCCCCAACGGATTGAGTTGATGCTGGCCGCGGGTCGGATCATCGTCGGTCATGAAAAAAATCGGCTCATTGGGCATCTCACGCTGCCTCTCTTCGCGAAGATAGGGTGTCAGATCGCGCCCGACAAAGGGGCGGACGTCGCTATGCGCGCCTCGCAAACGGTCCTGGAGCAAATCGGGATCCACATGGGCCAGTCCGAGCATGGTAGGCAGGAGATCGACATGGCTGGTCAGGGCGTGGACATGCCTGTGCCTGGGAAAGAGCTGCCGATTATGGATCAGAAGGGGGACGCGCAGCACCTCTTCATAGGCGCAGTACCATTTTTGATGCAGGCCGCCATGGGCGCCAAGCAGCTCCCCGTGGTCGGAGGTAAAGATCACGATGGTATTGTCATAAAACGAGGAGCGGGTGAGCGCTTCAAATACCTTGTACATTTCCCGGTCGGCGTTCTTTTGCAGCTGATAGTACAGCTGGCGGTAAAACTCTTGACGGATGATCGGCTGCAAAGCGAGCGGATAAAGGTCCCGATAGCTAGCCTGACAGCGCGGTTTGGTCCGCAGCGATTCGGTGATCGTCGGTGGAGGGGGGACATCCGGCATCGGCTCCAGCTCAAACCGATACAGGGGCAGCTGGGCCGTAAGCGCACCATAGAGGACAATATCATGCGGGTTCACGAAGGAAGCGACAATCAGCCAAGGCGGGGCATCGGGATTATGGCGCTTCTGCCGATCCAGCGCTTCAATCAGCGAGACGGCCTCTGCCGCATACACTTCATCTCGTCCACGCAGTCCGATAGCCGCAGAAGAACCGGAGTTGCGCGGGTTTCCGCCGTGCGGTTCCGGACCGACCCAGCCGGAAAAACCGAAGTTATCCAAACGATTGGCGAAGAGATAGAGGTCTTCCTTTTGGGGATCCGGCACGCCTGTCGCGGGATCGTAGCTGGGGATGCTTTGATGGGTGCCCGGGATGAGGATATCTTCATAAGAGATATGCCATTTTCCCTTGTAGTAGGTCTGATAGCCGGCTGCGCGAAAGTAATCGCCCATCGTGGGCACTGTGCTATGATCCAGCCAAAACACATCGGAGTCAAACGGTTCTTTGGCAATTCCGGTCGTCTGGGTGACGCCATGGAGCGAAGGGTATTGGCCGGTCAATAGCGTCGCCCGGCTCGGGCTGCAAGCGGAGCTCCCGATGTAATGCCTGTGGAATTCCACGCCATGGGTTCTCAGCAGCTGCTGCGTGAGGAGGTTTTCTCTGCACCAGGCGCGAATCTCCGGACTTTCGTATACGGGCGGATAGCGCTGTTCATCCACCAGGAGCACGAGAAAATTGGGTTTTTCCAGGGGAAAGGCAGAGGTTTGAGCATGATTCATAAATCACACATCCCAGGTTAGATAATATACCCTAGATGTATGTGGCCGACAGTCGAAAAAGTAACGCAACCAAGGCATCAGGGCTCTCATTTTGCCGGTAGCGCATGAAATGAGCAGCGTTCGCTTGAGATTATCGGATAAAAGCCTCAAAATAAAGATATTCTCCGTTCAATGAAATCCGCTTTCATATGAAACAATAAGATTCGACGGGACGGAACGCAATCGAGGAGGAAGAGCCAATGGAAATCGGAATCAGCACATTTGTGGAAACCACCCCTGACGTCAAAACCGGAGAGGTCATCAGCCATGCACAGCGCTTGCGAGAGGTAGTCGAGGAAATTATTCTCGCCGATCAGGTAGGGCTGGATGTCTTCGGCGTCGGGGAGCATCATCGAAAGGATTTTGCAGCCTCCTCTCCAGCGCTCGTGCTGGCCGCAGCCGCCCCGCAGACGAAACGGATACGCCTGACCAGCGCCGTCACGGTGCTCTCCTCCGATGATCCGGTCCGTGTCTTTCAGGACTTTGCGACGCTGGACGGCATATCCAATGGACGGGCCGAAATCATGGCAGGGCGGGGGTCGTTTATCGAATCCTTTCCGCTGTTTGGCTACGACCTGCAGGACTACGATGAATTGTTTAACGAGAAGCTGGAGCTGCTTTTGAAGCTGCGCGAGTCGGAAAAGGTCACCTGGAGAGGGGGACATCGGCCAGCCATCCATAATCTCGGTGTCTATCCGCGTCCGGTGCAGAATCCGTTGCCTGTGTGGATCGGCAGCGGGGGCAATCCGGAGTCGGTGATTCGCGCTGGGGTCTTGGGACTGCCATTGGTTCTGGCGATTATCGGGGGCAGGCCGGTACAGTTTGCGCCGCTGGTGAAACTCTACAAAAGAGCGGCGGCCGAGGCTGGCCACGACGTCTCCAAGCTGCCGGTGGCGTCTCATTCGCACGGCTTTATCGCGGAGGATACCGAGACAGCGGCTGACAAATTCTTTCCTTCTACCCAATACGTGATGAACGTGCTGGGGCGCGAGCGGGGGTGGGGCCATTACGACCGGTCCAGCTTCGATGCGGCGCGCAGCTTTGAAGGAGCGCTGTATGTCGGCGACCCGGAAACAGTGGCGCAGAAAATCATCTACCTGCGCAAGGAAGTGGGCATTACGCGTTTCATGCTGCATGTACCTGTAGGCAGCATGCCGCATGAGGATGTCATGAAGGCGATTGAGCTGCTGGGCACGGAGGTGGCGCCACGGGTTCGCGAGGAAATCGCAAAGTGGGAGAAGGGCCAGTAAAGCTCGTTCACATCAACACAACGAAGGCTTCGCCAAATACCTGGCGGAGCCAAATTTTTTAAGATGGGGACCATGACATTGATTGCAAGATTGATGGCTTTGGCGCGATGAAGCTGAAATCGGAGTTCGTCAAGAAAGTATAATCCCGACCATAACCATGAAGGAATCTGCGGTGATCACCATCCCTTTGAAAGAAGTGAGACAAGTCAGACATTTCTCTCCTCCGCTTACAGACAAAACGCCAATGGTCGGTGTACAATGGCAAAAATGACGGAGAGGAAACAGAAGGCGTCCATCCTTGGCAGAAATGGCAGGCTTCTGGCCTCTGCATAACAGGTACAGGAGGGAAAACGACGTGGAAAAACGGCTGCCTATCGATTTGGGAGACGGCATTTCGCTCATTGACGGTTTTGACTTGGGTATGGAGGGCCGGACGGGCACTTATGTCATACGGGAGGAGGAACTGACGCTGATCGAGACGAGCGCCAGTCCCTCTGTACCGCATATCATCGCCGGCCTGTCCGCTCTGGGACTGGATCCGGCTGATGTCAAATACGTGGTCGTGACGCACATCCATCTGGATCACGCGGGAGGGGCCGGACTGCTGCTGCGGGATCACTGTCCGCAGGCACAGGTCGTGGTTCATCCCAAAGGAGCCCGCCATCTGGTAGACCCCTCACGGCTGATCATGGGAGCGCGCGCGGTGTACGGGGAGAGCTTTGACCAGTTTTTCGAGCCGATCATTCCCGTGCCGGCGGAGCGGGTTTTGGTCAAAGGGCATGAGGAAACGCTTCAGATTGGCCCGTCGCGCGCGCTTACATTTTACGATTCACCGGGACATGCCTACCATCACAGCAGCATCTACGACCCGGTCAGCAACGGCATGTTTACCGGAGATACGCTGGGCGTGCTGTACTCCCAGCTGCAGGAGGACGGCGTCTCCCTGTATCTCCCCTCGACCTCGCCCAACCAGTTTGACCCGGAAGCGATGCTGCGCTCGCTGGCGATGGTCAGAGAGCTGGGGGTGACCCGCATCTTTTTCGGCCATTTTGGCATGAGCAGCGAGGTGGACGAGGTCTATCGCCAGCTGGAGATGTGGATTCCCCGCTTTGTGCAGGCAGCGGAAGCGGCACAGGCGAGCGGACAGCTGGAGAC
Source organism: Brevibacillus composti (assembly GCF_016406105.1). NCBI lineage: Bacteria > Bacillati > Bacillota > Bacilli > Caryophanales > Paenibacillaceae > Brevibacillus > Brevibacillus composti. The sequence goes on along the minus strand of NZ_CP066308.1, from coordinate 4,360,147 downwards.
GGCCGTCGTCAGCCAAAAACTGCTGGCGATGGTGGCCGCGCATCTGGAGACGCAGGGCATCGCCGCTGATCATCCGGCCTACGGTATCCTGCGCGCCGATCTGGAAATTTGCGCCATGGGGCTCGTCGATTATTTGCAGAAAAAGCAATAATACAGCGCTTTGGGAAAAACCTCTGCTGTCCGGCAGGGGTTTTTTGCTCGTTGAAAAAGACTTGCACCAATTCTGAAAACTTTATATAATAAAAACCACGACATGCGTTAAAATAACGTTATATTAATTAATCGTCACATATGTAGAAAAAACCATAGGAAAGCGGGGATATGGAATGGTGAAATTGGTGGCTATTTATCGCGTCCCGGAGGATGTTGAAGCTTTTGACAAGCATTACTTTGAAGTGCATGGCCCGCTGGCGGAAAAGATGCCTGGCCTCATCAAAATGGAGGTAGGCAAAGTATACGGGACCCCGGCTGGCGATAGCGACCTGCATCTGATCGCAGAGATGTACTTCGAGACAAAAGAAGCGTTGATGGAAGCGTTGTCATCTGCGGAAGGGCGTGCGGCCGGAAAAGACCTGCGCGGTTTTGCCGGCAACGTCGTATCCATGCATTTTGTCGAAGTGGTTGAAAAATGAGCAAACGGATCGTAGACGAGCGTGAGATCCATCACAAGCATTACGAGGAAATTCGCGCCAAGCTGCTGCAGGATCAGTTCGCGCAGTTTCTCGGCATCAACCTCCTGGAGCTGGGAGAGGGGACGGCGACCGCAGAGTTGATCGTCCAGGAGAACATGCTCAACGCCCACGGAACTGCTCATGGCGCGCTGATTTTTGCCCTGGCCGATTTCGTCTTCGCCGCTGCCTGCAATTCGTACGGCAAGACAGCAGTGGCCCTTTCCGTAAATATCGGCTTTTTGGCCGCTGCGATGAAAGGCAACCGCCTGGTGGCGACCGCGACGGAGGAGAAGAAAAACAACCGCACGGCCTGGTACCGCATCCGGGTAGAGACGGAGCACGGCCTGGTGGCGACGCTGGACGCTCTGGCGTACCGGAAAAACGAGTATTTCGTCGCCCTCGATGAAGAGGCCTAAACGTCAATTGAACAAAAACCAAGAAGAAAGGATGCCTGATGCCAAACATCGGGCTCCTTTCACCCGTTTCAACGCAAAACGAGAAAAAGGGGACGCTTTGATGACAGAGGAACTCCGAAATCGATTCAATCACTATCTGGGCATCGAGGTGTTGCACCGTGATGATCAGGGCTGCAGGGTAGCGTTGAAAATCCGCCCCGAGCTGTTCAACAGTATCGAAGGAGTCGTGCATGGCGGGGTAACCGCTACATTGGCGGATGTGGCGATGGGACATGGCGCCGCACCTTATGTAGATGGCGTGCAGCAGTGCGTCACGGTGGAGAGCAAGATCCAATACCTCAGTCCGGCGCGCGGTGAACGGCTGGAGGCGGAATCCCGTGTGCTGAAAAGCGGGCGAAGCCTGATCATCATGGAGGCGCGCGTCACCTGTGACGGCAAGCTGGTCGCCTTTGCAACCGGCACGTACGCACGGGTCGGCGGCCCCTCATCCTAATCCCGCCCGAGGAGGACAGACATGAGCCAGGAGACGGTACGATTTGAACGGGACGGGCATCTGGGCATCATCACCCTGAACCGTCCGGACGAACTGAATGCATTGAACTACGAGACGCTGGAGCGTTTGGGCGACCTGATCGAACAGGTGCGGCTCGATTCGAAAGAAATTCGCGTCGTGATCGTCAAGGCGGAGGGCCGCGCTTTCTGCGCCGGAGCCGACTTGAAGGAGCGCCGCACGCTGACGGAGCAGCAGGTGCGCCGCAATGTGCGCAAGATCAGGGATGTCTTTACAGCGCTGGAGCGGCTCCCCCAGCCGACGATCGCGATGATCAACGGCTTTGCGTTTGGCGGCGGATTTGAGCTGGCGCTCGCCTGTGACTTCCGCTATGCGGTGGCCGATGCCAAGATGGGGCTGACCGAGGTCAGTCTGGGAATCATCCCGGGCGCAGGCGGCACGCAGCGCTTATCCCGCCTGATCGGCCCGTCCAAGGCCAAGGAGCTGATATTGACCGCTCGCCGCATCACTGCGGAGGAAGCCTGTCAGTTCGGCTTCGTAAGCGCGGTAGCAGCCGACCTCGCGGAGCTGGAAAAGTTGGCCCGGGGACTGGCCGAGGAGATCCTCGCCAATGCGCCGCTGGCCGTCTATCAGGCGAAAGCCGCGATTGACCGGGGGTCGAGCGTCGACTTGCAAACCGGACTCGATCTGGAAACGATGTGCTACGAAGTCATTATTCCGACCAAAGACCGTCTGGAAGCACTCGAAGCCTTCCGCGAGAAGCGCAAACCGGTGTTTACGGGCGAATAACGGCGAATAAGAGCCATTAGAGGAGCAGACGATAAAAGAAACGGAATGAGGGGAAAACGGCATGATTTTTAATGTGGAAATGGAAACGCTGCCAAGGGAAAAGATGGCCGAAATCCAGCTGGAGCGACTGAAAGAAACGGTCAAACGAGCGTATGAGCGCGTACCGTTTCATCAGCAAGCCTTTCACGAAGCGGGCGTAAAGCCCGAAGACATCCAATCCCTGGAAGACATTCAGAAGCTACCGTTTATGAAAAAAACGCATTTGCGTGAAAACTATCCGTTTAATCTGTTTGCTGTCGATATGAAAGAAGTCGCTCGTATCCATGGCTCCTCCGGGACCAAAGGAAAACCGACCGTCGTCGGCTACACCAAAAAGGACCTGGAAAACTGGGCGGAAATCGTGGCCCGCGCAATCTGCTGTGCAGGCGGCGAGCCGGGAGACGTTTTCCACAATGCGTATGGCTACGGCTTGTTCACAGGCGGTCTGGGCCTGCATAACGGGATCGAGCGTATGGGAGCGGTCGCGGTGCCGGTATCCGGCGGCAATACGCCTCGCCAGATTACTTTGATCCAGGACTTCAAGCCGCGCGGACTCGCAGCGACGCCGTCCTATGTGCTCAATATTGTAGAGGAAATGAAGAAGATGGGCCTCAATCCGCGCGAAACCAGCCTCAAATACGGCATTTTCGGCGCGGAGCCATGGTCGGAGGAAATGCGTGTCCAGCTCGAAGAGTCGCTCGGCATCAAGGCGGTCGATATCTACGGTTTGAGCGAAGTCATGGGGCCAGGGGTTTCGATCGAGTGCCATGAAGCACAAGACGGCCTGCATATCGCAGAAGACCACTTTTACGCGGAAATTGTGGACCCGCAGACAGGGGAAGTGCTGCCGTACGGCCAGGAAGGGGAGCTGGTCTTCACCTCGCTGACGAAGGAAGCGTTCCCGGTCATCCGTTACCGCACGGGCGATATCGCCTCGCTGAATCCGGAGCCTTGCAAATGCGGCCGCACCACCATGCGCATGTCCCGCATCAAAGGCCGGGTCGACGACATGCTGATCATCCGCGGCGTAAACGTATTCCCGACGGAAATCGAGTCTGTCCTCTTGACCTTCAAACAGCTCGCTCCTCACTACCAGGTCGTGATCGAGCGCGATGGCGCCCTGGACCGCTTCGAGGTGCATTGCGAAGTGACGCCCGAGCATGCGGGATTGGTCAATGGCAGCGACAGTGGGGCTCTCGCTGCGCTGATCAAACAGATCAGCCACGATATCAAAAACACACTGGGCGTATCGGTCGTCATGCGCATTTTGCCGCCAAACTCGCTGATGCGGAGTGAAAGCAAAGCGATCCGTATCGTAGATAATCGGAACAAGTCCCAGGCAGTGATCTAGCATCTGGTCCTGCCCCGGTGAAAGGTGTGAAAAGCCCGTGTCTTATGCCTGTATCACGGTTGCGATAGAAGAATCTGTCGGTCTGATTACCCTCAATCGACCGAAGATTCTCAATGCGTTGAATTTGCAGTTAATGGATGAGCTGGTAGCCGAACTGGAGCGGATGGACCGCGATCCAGAGGTGCGCGCGATCGTCATCACCGGAAATGAAAAGGCGTTTGCGGCTGGTGCCGACATCAATGAGATGGCCGAGGCGTCCGCGATCGAGATCATGAAGAGAGACCAGTTCGCTGTTTGGGACCGCATCTCGCTGATTTCCAAGCCGATCATCGCGGCGGTCAGCGGCTTTGCTCTCGGCGGCGGCTGCGAGCTGATGATGAGCTGTGACATCGTGATCGCTTCGGAGACCGCGAGAATCGGACAGCCGGAGATCAATCTGGGTGTGATGCCGGGGGCTGGCGGCACCCAGCGGCTGACCCGCGCGGTCGGTCCGCGCAAGGCGATGGAGATGCTGCTCACCGGCGAGCCCATCTCGGCCAGAGAAGCATGGCAGTACGGCTTGGTCAACCGGGTCGTGCCGGTGGAGGCCTACCTGACGGAAGCAGTGAAGCTAGCGAAAAAAATCGCGCAGCAGCCGCCGCTCGCCGTGCAGATGATCAAGAAAGCCGTGCAAAAGGCAGAGGATCTGCCGCTGATCGAAGGCATGCACTACGAGCGTAACGGCTTTTACCTGCTGCTCGCCAGCGAAGATCGAAAGGAAGGCATGCAGGCCTTCCTGGAAAAGCGCAAACCCCGGTTTACGGGAAACTAGGAGGCGGCCATGTACGAAACGATTCTCTATGAGTTGTCAGACGGCGTAGCCGTAATCACGATGAACCGCCCGGAAAAGTTCAATGCTTTTACCGAGAAGATGAACAAAGAGATCACCGATGCGCTCAAGCAGGCGCAAAAGGACCCGGAAGTCCGCTGCATCCTGTTTACAGGGGCGGGACGCGCCTTTAATGCCGGACAGGATCTCGGCGATGTCCAGGGCGGCGCGGTAGACTTCGGCGGCTTTCTGCGCAACCGCTACAATCCGATGATTCTGCAATTCCAGAAGACGGAGAAGCCGATCGTCGCCGCTGTCAACGGCGTGGCGGCGGGGGCCGGAATGAGTGTGGCGCTGGCCTGCGACATCCGGCTGGCCTCCGACAAGGCATCCTTCGTCAATGCCTTTGTCAACATCGGGCTGGTGCCGGATTCGGGCGGGTGCTGGTTCCTGCCGCGCATCGTCGGCATCGGCAAAGCGCTGGAGCTGGCGATGACGGGGGAAAAGGTCTCGGCCGAAGAAGCGCTGCGCATCGGGCTGGTAAATCAGGTGTATCCGGCGGAGCGCTTTCAGGAGGAGGCGCTGGCCTATGCCCGCAAGCTGGCGGCACTTCCGACTCGCGCGATCGGACTGATCAAGCGGACGATGAGCAGGGGACTGGAGATGGGTCTGGAAGAGACCCTCGAATACGAAGCATTCGCGCAGGAAGCGGCCGGCAGTACGGAGGACCACCGGGAAGGAGTCGCGGCTTTCATGGAAAAACGCGCTCCCCGGTTTCAGGGCCGCTAGCGGAAAAGGGAGGCTCGGCAAGTGGCAACACATACAGAAACAGTAGGCGTGATTGGCGCGGGCACGATGGGGGCAGGGATTGCCCTGGTCTGCGCCCGCAACGGACATCAGGTCAAGCTCTTGGATACCAATCAGGCTGTCTTGGACAAGGCGCTCGCCTACCTTCAGGCGACGCTGTCGCGGGATGTGGAGAAGGGCAAGATCACAGAGGAGAAAAAAACAGAGACGCTGGCCCTGGTGGACCGGATCTCCGACATGGAGCTCCTCGCCGATTGCGACATCGTCATCGAAGCGGTGCCGGAGCGGCTTGATCTGAAAAAGAACATATTCAGCGGACTTGCCCGGATCTGTCGGAGCGACGCGCTGCTGCTCAGCAACACCTCCTCCATCTCCATCACGGAAATTGCCGGCGGACTGCCTCATCCCGAGCGTATTCTCGGGTTTCATTTTTTCAATCCGGCGCCGGTTATGCCGCTGGTGGAGGTCATCCGGGGGACGAAATCGAGCGAAGAGAACGTGCAGCGCGCCTATCGCTTCGCGGAAGAGCTGGGCAAGGTGCCCGTGCTGGTAACGGACTCGCCCGGCTTTATCGTCAATCGGATCGCACGTCCGTACTACAACGAAGCCCTGCGCATCCTCGGCGACAATCTGGCCGATGTGGAGAAAATCGACCGGATCATGAAGAAGGCCGGCGGATTCAAGATGGGGCCGTTCGAGTTGCAGGACATGATCGGCATCGACATTAATTTTGCCACCACCCAATCCGTGTACACCGATTTCTTCCACGAAGGACGATTCAAGCCCAGCCGGATTCAGCAGCGGATGGTACAGGCCGGCAGCCTGGGCAGAAAGACGGGGGAAGGTTTCTATGACTACGACAAGTAAAGCCGTGTTGCTGGCAGGCGAAAGTCCGCTGTATGCGGAGCTGCAACAGCTGATGACGGAGCGCGGCTGCCGCGTGCTGACGCTGGAAGAGGCGGCGGCTCAGCCGGAGTCTGTCAACCTGGCGATCGAGGTCACCAGCGTAGATTTGAAGGCCAAGGAGGAGCTGATCCGCAAGCTGGATCGATTGCTGGCTCCCACCGTGCCGATCATCGCGACCTCACTCGCCGTCACTGCGACCGAAGCAGCCTCCTGGGCCCGGCACCCCGAGCGCATCTGCGGCTTCGGCAGCTTGGTGCCGCTGGCGGAGCGAGAGCTGATCGAGATCGCCCCCGCGCTGCAGACGTCGGAAGCGGCGGTGCAGGCGGCGGAGGCATTCTTTCAGTCGCTCGGAAAAGAGACGGAGCGGGTGGAGGACGAGGTGGGCCTCGTATTTCCGCGCATCCTCTCGCTGATCATCAATGAAGCGGCTTTTGCCCTGATGGAGAAGGCGGCGACTCCCCGCGACATCGACATCGCGATGAAAAAAGGAACCAATTACCCCTATGGACCGCTGGAGTGGGCGGATCGGATCGGCTTGGACGAAATCTACGCCATTACCCGCGGTTTGCAGCGCGATCTCGCGGAAGAACGCTACCGGCCCGCACCGCTCTTGCGCAAGCTGGTACTGGCAGGCAGAGTGGGCGTCCGAAGCGGGCAGGGCTTCTACAGCTACGGGGACAAAGCGGGGTGTGAAGGATGAAGCAAGGGCTCACAGATGCCTATGTCGTCTCGGCGGTTCGCACGCCCATCGGCAAGCTGGGCGGCAGCCTGAAAAATACGCCGATCGACGATTTGACGGCCATCGTCTTGAACGGAGCTTTGGAGCGGGCAGGGCAGCGCGGTGAAGCTGTCGATGGCGTGATCATGGGAAACGTGATTTCCGCCGGTCCTTTCATTAATATAGCCCGCGTGGGATTGCTCAAGGCCGGACTGCCCGAATCGGTGCCGGGTCTGACCGTCAACCGCGTGTGCGCATCCGGACTGGAAGCGGTCAATCTGGCGGCACAGTCCATCCAGGCGGGACACAGCAGCGTCATGCTGGCGGGCGGCGTGGAGAATCTGACCCGCTCCCCCTATATCATGGAGAAGTTCGAACAGCCCTACCAACGCGGCGGCATGACGCTGATGGAATCCTTTGGCGGGCCCCGTTCGGCACCGGTGTCGCTGTACGGCGATCTGACCATGGGAGATACGGCGGAAAATGTGGCCGAACAATTCGGCATCAGCCGCGAGGATCAGGACCGCTTTGCGCTGGAGAGCCAGCGGCGGGCCATTGCGGCCATCGATGCGGGCCGATTTCGGGAAGAGATCGTTCCCGTCACTCTGGTCGGCAAAAAGGGAGAAGAGACGCTGTTTGATACGGACGAATTTCCGCGCCGGGACACGAGCCTGGAATCGCTCGCGGGACTCCGTCCGGCTTTCCGCAAGGGCGGCAGCGTGACGGCCGGCAATTCGTCGGGCATCAACGATGGTGCGGCCGCTGTGCTGCTCATGAACGAAGCCAAGCTGAAGGAATCCGGCCTTGCGCCGCTGGGACGCATCGTTCATTTCGCCAGCGCCGGCGTGGACCCGCGCATTATGGGCATCGGACCGGTCGCAGCCATACGCAAGCTGCTTTCGGAAGTGAATATGACCATCGATGAGATCGACTTGTTTGAATTGAATGAAGCGTTCGCCTCGCAGGCACTCGCCTGCATGCGCGAGCTCGGACTGTCGGCAGAGAAGACCAATGTAAACGGGGGAGCGATCGCCCTCGGCCATCCGCTCGGGTGCTCCGGCGCCCGTCTGCTCGGCACGATATTGTACGAACTGCGCCGCCGCAAGCAGCGCTACGGCGTCGTCTCGCTCTGCATCGGAGGCGGTCAGGGACTGGCCACGCTGGTAGAAGCCCTGTAAAGAGAGGATCACCGAACGGACAGGATGCGAGGAGTAGGGAGAAGTCAGTACCTGATGGAGGAATCGGAGATGAACACACCTGTAATTGTAGACGCGATCAGGACGCCGATCGGCCGCTTTGGCGGCGGTCTGAAGGATGTGCGCCCGGATGATCTGGGTGCTCATGTGATCCGCAAGCTGCTGGAGCGAAACCCGATCGACCCCAAAAGTATCGACGATGTGATCTTTGGCTGCGCCAACCAGGCGGGTGAGGATAATCGCAACGTAGCGCGGATGTCGCTTTTGCTGGCAGGGGTGCCGGTCGATGTGCCGGGTGTGACGGTAAACCGTCTGTGCGGCTCCGGACTGGAGGCCGTGAACCAGACGGCCCATGCGATCAAGGCGGGCGCCGGTCAGGTGTACATCGCCGGCGGCACCGAGAGCATGACCCGCTCTCCGCTCGTGATGATGAAGCCGGGCACGGCTTTTCAGCGCGGCAACCAGCAGCTGGTCGACACGACGCTGGGCTGGCGACTGGTGAATAAAAAAATGGAAGAGATGTACCCGCCGATCAGCTTGGGCGAGACGGCCGAGAACGTGGCGGAGCAACACGGCATCAGCCGCGAAGATCAGGACGCTTTTGCGCTGCGCAGCCAGCAGAACTACGCCCGGGCGCTGGCCGAAGGAAAATGGGAGGCGGAGATCGTGCCTGTGGAGATTCGCGGACGCAAAGGGGAGGTCACTTTGTTTGACCGCGATGAGCATCCCCGTCCGGAGACGACCATCGAACAGCTCCAGAAGCTGAAGCCAGCCTTCAAAGCGGGAGGCACGGTGACCGCGGGCAACTCGAGCGGGCTGAATGACGGGGCCTGCGCCCTGCTGGTCATGGAGCAGAAAGCAGCCGAAGCAGCGGGACTCAGACCGCGCGCCCGAATTGTGGCTTCTGCCGTGGCCGGTGTCGATCCGTCGGTCATGGGGATCGGGCCGGTTCCGGCGACGCACAAGGCTTTGAAAATGGCAGGTCTGACGATTGACCAAATCGACCTGTTTGAATTTAATGAGGCCTTTGCGGCCCAGGCCGTCGCCTCTGTGCGTGAGCTGGGGGCGGATCCCGACCGGGTGAATGTAAACGGCGGAGCCATCGCGCTGGGCCATCCGCTTGGATGCAGCGGCGCACGGATTCTGACGACGCTGCTGTACGAGATGGAGCGCCGCGAGGCTCGTTACGGTCTGGCCGCCATGTGCATTGGCGTAGGACAGGGTATTGCCACGATTATTGAGCGGGTGTAAGCCATGAGGAGGCGGAAGCCTTGAAAAGCGGACTTGTGCCAGGTACGAAAGTAGAATTTTCCGTGACGGTAACAGAAGAGATGCTGCCCGCCTTTGACGGGGAGGTCGTCCATCAGGTGATGTCGACGGTCAGCATGATCTACTACATGGAAAAAGCGGGACGCTATGTCATCCTCCCCTATCTGGAGGAACATGAGGAAGGCTCCGGCTTCGGCATCAACATCAAGCATGTGGGTCCGGCTGTAGTCGGCCAGGAGGTCACATTTCGAGCGGTATGCACGGAAGTGACGGAAAAGCGGGTGGTTTGCGAGGTTAGCGCGCAGACCGCCCGCAACCTGGTCGGGCTGGGGACGTTCACGCAGGCGATCTTCAACAAGCAGGAGATTCAGCAGAGATTTCGCCAGCTGCGGGAAGAGATCGAAGCCGAAAATAATTCGGCAAGAAGTGACAGAAAAAATTGACTCTTGTGAAACGTTTTAATATAATAACGTTATAAATACGTAATACCTATTTTGTGACATATAAACTAGGTCGATTCACGTGCTTGCCGAGAATATGGTACAATTTCACCGCGATGGGATGAATCGATCTGGGGGTAGAAAATAAGTGAAGCCACAATCTATGCTTTTTACCATTTACGGTGAATATGTCCGCCATTACGGCAGTGAGATCTGGATTGGCAGTTTGACCAAGCTGATGGGAGAGTTCGGTTTATCGGAGCCTGCCGTTCGCGCTGCCATATCCCGGATGCTTCGTCAGGGCTGGCTGGAGTCGCGCAAAGTGGGGAACCGCAGCTACTATTCGGTTTCCGAGAGGGGCAAAAAGCGCCTGGAAGAAGCCGCTGCGCGCATATACAAGGTCGAGACTGGCGTCTGGGACGGAAAATGGTGCATTGCCAGCTACAATATTCCGGAAGAACGCCGGGCTCTGCGGGATCAGCTGCGAAAGGAACTGGGCTGGATGGGCTTCGGCATGTTGACCACCAGCACGTGGATCAGCCCCAATAATCTCGCCGACCATGTGAAGGAACTGACGGAGGCCTACGAGATCACAGAGCATGTGGAGATTTTTATGGCGGAGCACTTCGGTTGGAGCGATCCCAAACAGCTGGTGCAGAAGTGCTGGAACATCGAAGAGATCAACGAGAAGTACAAAGGGTTTATCGAAGCCTATCGTCCGCAGTACGAGGAGATGGCCGAAAGCCTCCGGCAAAACCGGGAAGTGGCCGACAGCTATTGCTTTGTAGAAAAGACCAAGCTGGTTCACGAGTACCGCAAATTCTTGTTTATCGACCCTGATCTGCCGCAGGAGCTGCTGCCCGAGGTCTGGCTGGGCAAGGAGGCGGATCAGCTTTTCCAAGATTACTACACGATGCTAAATCCAGGGGCAGTTCGGTTCTTCGAAACCGTCTATGAGGCAGCGCCGCAAAAATAGGGGAGGCCGAGAAAGAAAGCCCTAGTCCCATCTAGGGCCTTTCTTTCCAAGAATTTTCCAAATAATATAATGTAAGCGTTTTAGATGGGAAAAGCGAAGATAAGGGGGTCCAACACAGATATGACAGAATTGCTGCAGTATGTTGCAAACGGCCTCGTCAGCGGCGGCATCTACGCGATCGTAGCAGTTGGGTTTATCACCATTTACAGCGTCAGCAAAGTGATCAATCTGGCGCAGGGCGAGTTCTTGATGCTGGGCGGGATGATGACCGTCGCCTTGATCGGCATGAATATCCCATACGGAGCGGCCGCGCTGTTGGCGGTCATCGCGGTCACGCTGATCGGCGTGCTCATGCAAAAATACGTCATCGCCTATGTGAAGAAAGCTAATCCAATAAGTTTGATAATTCTGACAATCGGTATCTCTACATTGATCCGCGGGGTGGCCAGCTTTATCTGGGGCAAGGATGCCTTTGCCCTGCCTCCCATCACGAGCAATGAACCGATTTCCGTCGCTGGCGTCAACATTGCCCAGCAAAGCATCTGGATTCTCCTGGCTGTACTGATTATTCTGCTCCTGCTCTGGTTTCTCATGGACAAAACGATTTTGGGCAAAAAGATCAACGCCTGTTCGATCAATCCGATGGCCGCACGGCTGATGGGCATCAGTCCCGCGAAAATGAGCATGCTGGCTTTTGCGATCAGCGGCGCCACAGGGGCAATCGCGGGGATCGTGATCGCTCCGCTGAGTGTCACCTCCTACGACATCGGCGTCTTGCTCGGCATCAAGGGCTTCTCCGCCGCGATTCTGGGAGGGCTGGGAAATCCGCTGGGAGCGGCAGTGGCTGCTTTCCTGCTCGGTATCGTAGAGTCCCTGGGTGCAGGCTACATCAGCTCAGGCATGAAAGACGCCATTGCCTTTCTGGTGTTGATCGCCGTGCTGTTGATCAAGCCGTCCGGCATCTTTGGTGAACGCAGCGTAGGCAAGGGAGGGTTGTAAAGATGCAATGGATCAACAAATGGGGGAAAAGCTTCGGCATCTATCTGCTATTCGTGCTCATCTTTCCCTTTATCATGCCGGATGAGTACTACCGTTCGGTCGGCATCATCATCGGTCTTCACGCCATCGTCACCATCGGTCTTTGTCTGGTGATGGGGCTTGCCGGGCAAATCTCGCTGGGGCAGGCTGCCTTTTGGGGAATCGGTGCTTACACGTCGGCCGTGCTGACGACCAAATACGGGCTGCCTCCGCTGGTGGGTTTGATCGCTTCGGCGATCCTGCCCGGGCTGTTCGCCTTTATCCTGGGCCGTGCGATCGCCGGTCTGCAGGGCTACTATCTGGCGATGGCGACGCTCGCGTTTGGCTATATCGTGCAGATCGGCATCACCGAGTGGGAGCCCGTCACAGGCGGGGCCAACGGGCTGATCAGCATTCCGTCCGTACCCGTCTTTGGCGACAGTGAGCTCTCCATGTACTACCTGATCTGGGGTGTCGTCACCTGCGTCTTGCTTTTCTCGCTCAACCTGCTGCACTCGCGGGTGGGCCGGGCTTTCCGGGCGATTCACAAAAGCGAGATCGCCGCGACTTCGATGGGGATCGATGTGCGCAAATTCAAGCTGAATGCCTTTGTCATCAGCGGCATGTTTGCCGGTATTTCGGGCGGCTTGTACGCCCACTACATGGGAATTCTCGACCCGCAGCCGTTTGGACTGCACGAGTCGATCAAATTTTTGACGATGGTGGTCATCGGCGGAATGACGAGCATCTGGGGGGCCTTGGTCGGCACCGTCCTGATCAATTCCATCAGCGAAGGGCTGATCATGCTGAGCGAAGTCATCCCCGGCCTGCAAGGCGATTTCGATACGATCGTGTTTGGCGCCATTCTCGTCTTGATCATCATGTTCATGCCGGAGGGGATCGTTCCCCGCATCCGGGCGGCCTATGAGAAGTCGGCGGCGAAAAAGGCCAAGGCCAACCAGGCGCAACAGTCGGAGCAAGTGGTGGAAAGGAAGGCGGCGACATGACAGCTCTGCTTGAGGTACAACAGCTTTCACGCGATTTTGGCGGCGTCCGGGCCGTGAATCAGGTGGATTTTGACGTGCGCCAGGGAGAGATCCTCGCGCTCATCGGCCCCAACGGCGCGGGAAAAAGCACGGTGCTCAATATGGTGTCGGGCGTCATCCCCCCGTCCGCAGGGGAGATCCGGTTTGACGGCAAGCCGATGGCAAAAGTGCCGGGCCACGAATACGCCGGGCTGGGCATTACGCGCACCTTTCAGAATTTGCAGACCTTTGATGACATGACCGTGCTGGAAAATGTCATGGTCGGCATGCATACCCGGACCCGCTCCAGCCTGCTCGCCTGCGGGATGAACCTGGGCAGCTCCCGCCGCGAGGAACAGGAGATGCGGGAGCGGGCGCAAATCTGGCTGGAGCATGTCGGTCTGGCCGAAGAGATCTCTTCGCTCGCGGGGAGTCTGCCCTATGGCAAGCTGAGGCTGATGGAAATCGCCCGGGCGATGGTGGCCGGACCCAGGCTGCTGCTCCTGGATGAGCCGGCGGCGGGCTTGAACCATACCGAGACAGCCGAGATGAGCCGAATGTTTCAGGAAATCCGCGCGAACGGAACGGCCATCCTCCTGGTCGAGCATGACATGGACATGATCATGACGATTGCCGACCGCATCGTCGTGCTGGATCAGGGAGCGAAGATCGCGGAGGGAACACCGCGCGAAATCCAGGAGAATCCGCGTGTCATCGCGGCGTATCTGGGAGATGACGAAGAGTGAGACAGGCGGGGGTGACGAGATGGAGAAAGCCATTTTGCAAGTAGAGAACGTGACGGCGCGCTACGGCCCCGTCGAAGTTCTGCACGGGATCAATCTGCAGGTAAAAGAAGGAGAGGTCGTCTCTCTGCTCGGCTCCAATGGAGCGGGCAAAACCACGCTGCTGAACTGCATCTGCGGCCTGCACAGCGCCAAGGAAGGAAAGATCCGGTTCCGCGACGAGGATATCACCGGCGTGCCTGCTGAGCTGATCGTCGGCCGGGGGATGGCCCATGTGCCGGAGCGTAGGCAGATCTTCTCTACGCTGACCGTGGAGGATAATCTCTGGCTGGGCGCATCGCACCGGATGCCCAAGACCGGCAAAAAAGAGATCGCCAAAGAAATCGATACCGTCTACCAGCGCTTTCCCATCCTGGCTGAACGCAAATGGCAGCTGGGCGGGACGCTCTCCGGCGGACAGCAGCAGATGCTGGCCATCGGACGAGCGCTGTTATCGCGGCCGAAGCTGCTGCTCCTGGATGAGCCTTCACTGGGACTGGCGCCGCTGATCGCCAAAGAAATCCTGCAAATTGTGCAGGAGATCCGCTCCGAGTGGGGGACGACCGTTCTCCTCGTGGAACAAAATGCGCGGGCGGCACTGGCGATCTCCGACAGAGCCTACGTGCTCTCCACCGGAACCGTCATGCTGGAGGGAACGGCTGACGAGATCCGCAACGATTCACGTGTGCAATCCGCCTATCTGGGCCATGCTCATGAAGCGGTTTGACCTATACATGAAAGCAAAAAACCAAGGGGGATTTACCATGCAAAAGAGAAAGATGAGCAACTGGCTGTATCCGTTGGCACTCGCTTCCCTCGTCCTGCTCAGTGCCTGCGGCGGGGGCGCGAAGCCAGCCGCTGATGCCGGAGCCGGACAAAATGTCGGCGCGGGACAAAGTGCCCCGGCTGCCGAGGCCAGCAAAGATCCGATCAAGGTCGGGGCGATCTTCTCCTTGACCGGTCCGAACAGCCCGCTCGGCGTACCGGAGAAGCAGGCCGTCGAGATGCTGGTCAAAGAAGTGAATGCCGCAGGCGGCGTGGATGGGCGTCCGCTGGAAGTCATTTTTGAAGACGACAAGTCGGACAACACCGAAGCTGTGAAAGCGATCAAGAAACTGGTATCCAAAGAGAAGGTTGTCGCGGTCCTGGGCTCCTCCGGAAGCGGCCCGTCACTCGGGATGGCTGAATTCGCCCAAGCGGAAAAACTGCCGATGATCTCCATGGCAGCAGCCGACCAAATTACCAACCCGGTGCGTCCCGGCATCTTCAAAACACCTCACACCGATGTGCATGGTACCAAACGCGTCTTTAAATATCTGAAAGAAAAAGGCATCACCAAAATCGCCACGCTGAACGACAGCAATCCGTACGGCAGCGGCTGGACGGCACAGATTCAAAAATATGCGCCTGAATACGGGATCACCATCGTAGCCGAAGAAAAGTACGGCACCAAAGACCCGTCCATGAGCTCCCAACTGACCAAAATCAAAGGGACCGATGCCCAAGCGCTGATCATAGCAGGCACCAACCCGGGGCCGGCGACGATCGTCAAAGAAGCCAAGCAGCTGAATCTGAACATTCCGATTATCAGCAGCCACGGTTCCGCCAACAGCAAGTTCCTGGAGCTGGCCGGCGATTCGGCCAATGGCGTCCTGATGGTAGCGGGCAAACTGCTGGTGCCGGACCAGGTAGATCCAAACGACCCGCAGGCCGCGATCATCAAGAAGTTCGTAGACGGTTACAAAGCGGCTTACAATACGGAGCCGGACGGTTTTGCAGGTTACGGCTACGACGGTCTGAACCTCTTGGTCGAAGGCCTGAAGCAAGCAGGAGGCGATGCATCCAAGCTGGGCGAAGTGCTGGAAAAAGTGAAATACGTAGGGGTAACCGGTGAGTTTGCCTTCTCCGCGGAAGATCACAACGGTCTGACGGAAGACAGCATGATCATGGTCGAAGTGAAAGACGGCAAATTCCAGATCATTAAATAGCCTGCAAAAGATACGACACGGCAACCTATACGGCTGTTCTTTCCGCGAAAGGATGGATGCGGAGGGAATAGCCGTTTTCGTGACCAGATGCGAGGAGGGTACGAACATGTCTCATTTGCTGGAAAGTATTTTGACCGTTGCGCCCATTTTGCAAAAGGCGTTTTTATTCGATTGCATGGTCGGGGTTACGGACAGAGAAAAATTTTTGGCCTATTATCCGGCACCGGGGTTACATCTGGGGATCAAGGTGGGCGACCCGCTCCGTCCGGGTAGCATCAATGCCACGGCAGTAGCGGAGGGGCGGCGTGTCGTGCGCAAAATCAGCAAAGAGATATACGGAATTCCCTATGTCGCCGTAGGCTATCCGATTATGGAAGGCGGACAGGTAGTCGGGTGCCTGTCGACGGGTGTCACCACTGAGCAGGAGGACCGGCTGCGGGAGATTGCGGAGAATCTGACCGGTGCGCTAGGAGATATCGCACTGCATACCGAGAGCCTGGCCAAAGAAGCGGACTACCTGGCCCAGGCCTCTCACACGCTGAGCGACACGGCGGCGCAGATGGAGAGCAAGATTGCGGAAACCTCCCAGATTAACGACCTGATCCGCACGATCTCCACGCGCTCCAATGTGCTGGGCCTCAACGCGGTGCTGGAGGCGGCACGTGCGGGAGCAGCCGGACGCGGTTTTTCCGTCGTAGCGGAAGAAATCAGGCACTTATCCCAGACCACATCGACGTCCGCCAAGAGCATTTTCCGGATCCTCGATGAAATGAATCAACTGGTCGGCGTGGTTTCCGCGGAAATGGAGCGAACATTAAACCACAGCATCGAGCAGTCCACGCGCATCCAGGAGCTGTACGCCGTCATGCAGCGGCTGCGGGACATGGCGGAACAGCTGAAGACAGCCGCGGCAACCACTGCGTATGAGGAATAACCGCATCCAAAATAAAGCATGAATCAAATGAAAGTTGCGCCTATTGCGAAAACGTATGACGGTATGTTATTATAACGTTACAAAAACGTATTATAAAAAATTCATTGATCATATCGGCATAAAGGAGGGCTTACTCCATGCAAGCACAAATTGACCGTTCTCATTTGACAGAGGAAGAAAAAATGGAAGCGTTTTTGGCGCGGATCGACCGCGGCGAAAAAATTGAAGCAGACGACTGGATGCCGGATGCGTACCGCAACCAGCTGATCAAACTGATCTCGATGCACGGCATCAGCGAAATTATGGGAGCGCTTCCGGAGAAGGAGTGGGTCCCGAAGGCGCCGACGCTGCGCCGCAAGCTGGCGATCATGGCGAAGGTACAGGACGAGATGGGTCACGGGCAGCTCCTGCTTCGGGTAGCCGAAGACCTGATGGCCCCCCTGGGCAAGACGCGCGAAGACTTGATGCAAGATCTGTTTGCCGGCCGGCTGAAGTTTCACAACGTATTCCACATGGAGGCGCCCACCTGGGCAGATGCCGGCGTGATTGGCTGGCTGGTAGACGGGGCGGCGATCATCACCCAAACGATGTCGCTCGACTCCTCTTACGCTCCCTACGCCAGAGCCCTGCATCGTATCTGTGCGGAAGAGAAGTTCCACGCGCAGCACGGCGAGAGCATCGTACTGGAGCTGGCCGAGGGAACGGAAGCTCAGCGACAAATGCTCCAGGAAGCGATTACGCGCTGGTGGCCCTCTCTCCTGATGTTCTTCGGACCGCCGGAGAATGGCGTGATCA
The DNA here is from genome assembly GCF_016406105.1 of Brevibacillus composti. Taxonomy (NCBI): domain Bacteria; kingdom Bacillati; phylum Bacillota; class Bacilli; order Caryophanales; family Paenibacillaceae; genus Brevibacillus; species Brevibacillus composti. The sequence continues at coordinate 4,342,709 of NZ_CP066308.1, read as the reverse complement.
CGAGCAACCAAGAGATGAACATGCGCTTTAAAATCCGCTCGCAGACAAACGAAGAGCTGCGTCAGGCATTCCTGAAGAAATACGTCCCGCGGATTTTTCACCTCGGATTTACGCTACCGGATGAGACCATCCACTTTGATGAGGCCGCCGATCAATGGGTGTACCAACAGCCTGATTGGGAAGAGTTCAAGCAGATTGTCAAAGGAAACGGCCCTCGTTCGGCCCATCGACTGAATTTGCGGCAGATGTCCTACGAAGAAACCAAATGGGTGCGCGACGCCATCATGTCGTACGGCCGCCAAGCAGGGTAGGTGAAGGAAATGAGCATGGATACACAGGCAAAAGAGAGTTTTTTCATCTATGAAGTATTCAGTCAAAAAAACGTAAGCAGCTCGTTTGTGCATCAATTCAGCCTGCTTGCGCCAAACGCCGAGGTAGCGCTGGCCATGGCGCGGGAGAACTTCCTGCGCCGCGAGCCTTGCTTCAACCTCTGGGTGGTCAAGCGGGATGACATTCACGGCCTGGCCCCCGAGGATCGTCCGCTATTGGAGCGCCTCGACAACAAGAGTTACCGGGAAACCAAAGGCTATGGAGATCTGCAAGCCAGATGGCGGACCCATAAGGAAAAATACGAAGAACAGCAGCAGAAACGTGCAACAAGCGGCAGCTGAGAAGGAGGAATCAAGATGGGCGACCTTTTACGGGTAGAAACAGTAGAACAAGCAAAACAGAACCGGGAATACGCGCAGGCCTTGACGGATCTCCTGTTCCAGCTTGCCGATGACGATTTTATTCTCGCGTATCGCGGGTCGGAGTGGCTCGGCCTGGCCCCCCATATTGAAGAGGACGTAGCCTTCTCCTCCATGTCGCAGGACATGATGGGCCATGCGGTTATGTTTTACGAAATGCTGGAGGAGCTGGGTGTGGGCAAAGCAGACGACCTCGCGCAGCTCCGCGAAGCCAAAGATTTCCGCAATGCCATATTGGTCGAGCGGAAAAACGGGACGGGCGAATACAACGACAATCCCCATTACGACTGGGCCTATGCGATTGTCCGCAGCTACGTATACGGGCTGCACAAGCTGGTCCGTCTGGAGGCGCTGCAGAACTCCTCGTATGTGCCGCTCACGCTGGTCAGCCGCAAGATGCTGACCGAGCACCGCTATCATCTGATGCACTGGCACGTATGGCTGAAGCAGCTGGCGAACAGCACGGATATCGCCCGCCAAAAGGTAGAGGCTGCGGCCCAAAAAGTATGGGCGGATGCGGGTGAACTGAGCGATCTCGGACCCAATGCAAAGAATATCGCGCGCTTTGGCCTGATTGCCGGCGAAGAGCTGCTCCGGCAGAAGTGGGTAGCCAAAACCAAGGACGTATTCAAAAGCGCAGGCCTGGAATGGCCGGGCGAACCGGGCAGACCGGAGAAGCGCGGTCGCGCCGGAGAGCATACCGCAGATCTGACAGTGGCACTGGGGACTTTGTCGGAAGTGTATCGCATGGATCCAGCCGCGAGCTGGTAAAAGGGGTGATCCGCATGACGCAAGACATCAATAAGCGACGGGAAGCGGCATGCTGGGAACTGCTGCAAGAGGTAAAAGATCCGGAGATCCCGGTGATCAGCATGGTAGAAATGGGCATGATTCACCGGGTGCGGGTGGACGACGGAGTGGCGCACGTTGAGGTGCTTCCCACTTTTGTCGGCTGTCCGGCGCTGGAAATCATGAAAAAGAACATCACGGAAAAATTGGTGGAAGCAGAGGGGATCTCGGGTGTGCAGGTGCAATTCGTCTACGATCCCCCGTGGACATCGGACCGCATCGCCGTCGAGGCGCGGGACAAACTGCGCAGCTTTGGAATCGCTCCCCCGCCGCTTGATTTCAAGGCGGGCGACGAATGGAAAGTGGTCTGTCCGTACTGCGATTCACCGTATACACAGATGGAGAATCTGTTTGGCCCTGCAGCTTGCCGCAGCATTTTGTACTGCCGGCACTGCAAGAATCCGTTTGAAGCCTTGAAACCAATCTATTCAGGTGATTGAAAGGAGCGAGTGTCGTGGAGAGCAAGCAAATGTATATCAATGGAGAATGGGTTTCCGCTGAAAGCGGGGAGACGGTGGAGATCGTCAATCCGGCTACGGGAGAGATCGTCGGGGCGGCCGCTTTCGGCGACGGCCGCGATGCCAAGAAAGCAATTGACGCTGCGCACGAGGCATTCGCAAGCTGGTCCCGCCTGACAGCACGCGAGCGTTCCAAGTATCTGACCAATCTGGCCGAGCTGGTGAGAAAGAGCCGCGACGAGCTGGCCGGCATCATTTCTGCCGAGATGGGCAAGCCGCTGGGCGAAGCCAAAGGCGAGGTGCTGGGCGCTGCGGACAACTTCCTCTGGTACGCGGAAGAAGCGAAGCGGGTCTACGGTGAAACCATCCCCTCATCCCTGGCCAATAAGCGCATCATGGTGCTGAAGCAGCCCGTCGGTCCGGTCGGCGCGATCACCCCGTGGAATTTCCCGGTCAACATGGTCGCCCGCAAGATCGCTCCCGCCCTGGCAGCAGGCTGCACCGTCGTGCTGAAGCCGGCTGAAAGCACACCGCTGTCTGCGATTCGCCTGTTTGAGCTGATTGAGCAGGCTGGATTCCCGAAAGGCGTGGCAAACCTCGTCATCGGCAAACCGGAATCGATCGGCCAGGAGTTCATCGACAATCCGAAGCTGAGCAAAATCGCCTTTACCGGCTCCACCCGCGTCGGCAAACTGCTGATGGAGGGCGCCGCCAAGCATGTGAAACGCGTCAGCATGGAGCTGGGCGGTCACGCGCCATTTATCGTCTTTGCGGATGCGGACCTGGATGCGGCGGTCAAAGGGTTGTTTGAGAGCAAATTCCGCAACTCCGGTCAAATGTGCATCTGCACCAACCGTCTATACGTGCATGAGGACGTGGCAGACGCATTTACGGAGAAATTGGTGGAGCGCCTCAAGCAGACCAGGGTGGGCGACGGCCGTCAGAAAGAGACGGAGATCGGTCCGCTGGTGAACGAGCGGGCGCTGAACAAGGTCCTGGAGCACATCGAGGACGCCAAGGCCAAAGGCGGTCAGGTCGTATACGGCGGTACCCGGTTGACGGATGGCGAGTACGCCAACGGCTTCTTCTGCGCACCGACGGTCATCACCGGTGTGACAGATGAGATGAAAATCTCCTACGAAGAAACATTTGGTCCGGTGGTGCCGATGATTCGCTTCACGGATGAAGCGGAAGTGGTGCAAAAGGCAAATGACACGCGCTACGGTCTCGCCGCGTATGTCTACACCCGCGACAATGCCCGCTGCTTCCGCATGGCAGAGCAGCTGGAGTACGGCATCGTCGGCATCAACGACGGTGCGCCGACCCAGACCCAGGCGCCATTTGGCGGCTTCAAGGAGAGCGGAATTGGCCGCGAGGGCGGACATTTCGGCATGGATGAATACCTCGAGACCAAGTTTGTTTCCTTTGGTTTGTAAGCCGGGTTAGAGATTCGAAAAGGAGAAGCTGACACCTGTATTTTGCGGGCGTCAGCTTTTTTGACTTGGAGCATCCCCTGCATCTCCTCTATGATAGGAAACATACGGCTTGCACAGGAAAATGTAAAAAGGAGACGGTGGAGCGTTACAACCAGGCGGGCTTCTCGGTATTCTCCATCGACTACCGTCTGGCTCCGGAAAGCCGACTGCCCGAGATCGTGGAGGACGTGCGGGATGCCCTCGCCTGGCTGAAACAAGAAGGCCAGAGCCGCTTTGATCTGGATGTCTCCCGGATCGCTGTGGCGGGCAGCTCCGCCGGCGGCTACCTGGGCTTGATGACGGGGACGTTCGCGGACAAACCGACAGCCATCGTCTCCTTTTACGGATACGGAGACATCGTCGGGGATTGGTACGGCAGACCCGACCCGTTCTACTGCCGGATGCCGCTGGTCACCCGGGACGAGGCGTATTCGATTGTCGGCAATCGGGTCATTTCAACAGCCGGGCTCGGCAGATTCTCTTTCTACCAATACTGCCGCCAACAGGGGGTCTGGGCCAAGGAAGTGAGCGGCATCAATCCTCGTCTCGACAAGCAGCCGCTCTTGGCGTATTGCCCGCTGTACCGAGTCGAACCGGATTATCCGCCCACCCTGCTCCTGCACGGCACCAAGGACACGGATGTACCGTATGAGCAGTCCGCGCTCATGGCCGAAGAGCTGACGAGAAAAGGCGTCCCGAATCAGCTCATCCGGCTGGAGGGTATGGGTCATCTCTTCGACCGAAACATGAGTGATCCTGTCGTGGCGCAAGCCTTTGATCAAGTAATCGATTTTCTCCAAACACATCTGCGCTGATCCGAATCGGCTACATGAAGCCTCTCTCCGCCAATGGGGGGAGGCTTTATCGTTTGTAGGCAAATCGTAAGCCCATTTCAACCATTTGAAATTTATGTAAAAGCCAGAGGGCTGCCAGATAGGGGTTGGATTCCGGGCGGCGTTCATGTATTTTAAATAGGTACTGCTTTTTACAAAGGTATTTTGCCAAATACCCGCCTGGCTTTTTTAATAGAGAGGAAAGTGCACAGCCAAGAGGAGTGTGAGAATCCGTTGAATTTGTATGAATTGTTTGTCGCCCTGATTTTGGGAATGGTCGAAGGGCTTACCGAATTTGCGCCTGTGTCCTCCACGGGCCATATGATCATTGTCGATGATTTTCTGTTCCAGACCCAGCAGATGTTTGCCCCGGGCGTAGCCAATACGTTTAAAGTGGTGATTCAGCTGGGCTCCATCCTGGCCGTCGTCGTGCTGATGTGGGACCGTTTCATGAATCTGTTGGGGTTGAAAAAAATGCCCGGACAGACGGCATCCGGCCCGCGCCTGAACCTGCTGACCGTCTTGATCGGCCTCATTCCGGCAGGGGTATTCGGCGTCTTGTTCAATGATTACATTGATGAATACCTGTTTTCGACCAAAACCGTGATCATCGGGCTCGTCCTGGGGGCCTTGCTCATGATCGCAGCGGACTGGTTCCGACCCGCTCGTCCCAAGGTGGATACCGTCGATCAGATTACGTACAGACAAGCCCTCTTGGTAGGCTTGGTCCAATGCCTCTCGCTGTGGCCGGGATTCTCCCGCTCCGGCTCGACGATCTCCGGCGGGGTGCTGCTGGGGATGAGTCACCGGGCTGCGGCTGACTTCACCTTTATCATGGCGGTACCGATCATGGCAGGGGCCAGCTTCCTCTCGCTGCTCAAAAGCTGGGATGCGATCACGATGGATGTGGTGCCCTTTTTCGTCGTCGGCTTCATCAGCGCGTTTGTCTTTGCGCTCATCTGTATCCGCTTCTTCCTGAAGCTGATCAATCGCATCAAGCTGGTGCCGTTTGCGATTTACCGCCTGGCTTTGGCTGCGGTCCTCTATTTTGTCTTCTTTTAAGATCAGGTGATCATGGTAACCAGCCCTGCTGGAAGCGCAATAACCCGGAGTGAAAAGGCTCCGGTTTTTTTGTGCGGCACAGTCTACGGTGCCGGCTGCGGGACCGGCTGCGACTGGCGGTACCCCAACTGGCGATGATCTCTGACCGGAGCCCGGGCAGTCGATTCATCACCCGGTTGGTCAAGGACGAAGGAATTGTTTATGATGGAACTGGAGGTGTTTTTTATATGAGCAAAACACTGGTGTTGGCAGAGAAACCTTCTGTGGGGCGCGATATAGCCCGTGTCCTGCATTGTCATAAAAAAGGGAACGCTTTTCTGGAGGGCGACAAATACATTGTGACGTGGGCTTTGGGCCATCTCGTCACGCTGGCTGACCCGGAAGGATACGGGGAGCAGTACAGCTCGTGGAAAATCGAGGATTTGCCGATCCTGCCGCCGTCTTTTCGCCTGGTGGTCATCCGCGAGAGCAGCAAGCAGTTTCATGCTGTGAAAACGCAGTTGAACCGAAAGGACGTAAAGGAGATCGTCATCGCCACCGATGCGGGACGGGAAGGAGAGCTGGTCGCAAGATGGATCATCGACATGGCCCGGGCGCAGAAGCCGATCAAGCGGCTGTGGATATCATCGGTGACGGACAAAGCGATCCTGGAGGGATTTCGCCGTCTCAAGGACGGCAAGGAGTTCGAGCCTCTCTACGCCTCTGCGGCCGCTCGGGCCGAAGCCGACTGGGTAGTGGGCATCAATGCGACGCGGGCGCTCACCTGCAAACACAATGCCCAGCTGTCCTGCGGCCGGGTACAGACCCCTACCTTGGCGATCATCGCCAGACGGGAGCAGGAAATCCGCGATTTTGTGCCGCGCACCTATTACGGCATCACGGCAGTGGCCGAGAACCAGCTTCGGCTGATCTGGCAAGACTCCAAGTCCAAAGACATCAAAACCTTCTCCAAAGAGACCTGCGATCAAATCATGAAGGCGATCAAGGGGCAAAAAGCGGAGATCACCGATGTGATCAAAACCCAGAAGAAAAGCTATGCCCCGCCGCTCTACGATCTGACCGAGCTGCAGCGGGACGCCAATAAGCTGTTCGGCTTCTCGGCAAAAGAGACGTTATCCGTCATGCAAGGTCTCTACGAACATCACAAGGTGCTGACCTATCCGCGCACCGACTCCCGCTATCTATCGTCCGATATCGTGGAGACGCTTCCCGATCGGATCAAAGCGGTGCAAATCAAGCCCTATGCGCCGCTCGCGGCCAAAGTGCTGCGCTCCCCGATCAAAGCAAATAAAGCGTTTGTCGACGACAGCAAAGTAACGGATCACCATGCCATTATCCCGACGGAGCAGTCGGTATTTCTCGGAGATCTCAGCGACAAGGAACGAAAAATCTACGACTTGGTCGTCAAGCGCTTTTTGGCTGTCCTGTTCCCGCCTTTTGAATACGAGCAGACCACGATTCAGGCCAAGATTGGCGATCATTCGTTTTTTGCCAAAGGGAAAAGAGTGACCCAGCCGGGGTGGCGGGAAGTATACGATTTCGAGTGGGAAGAAGACGAGAGCGGGGATGGCATCGGCGATCAGCTCCTCCCTCGCATGGAAAAAGGCGATCGTCTGTCGATTGCCTCGTTGACCCAGACCGCTGGAGAGACCAAACCGCCGGAGCCTTTCACGGAGGCCACACTCCTTTCCGCGATGGAAAATCCGGCCAGGTACATGGCGCATGAGAAGAAAGAACTGATCCAGACGATCGGGGAAACGGGCGGACTGGGGACGGTGGCTACGCGGGCCGACGTGATCGAGAAGCTGTTCAATACCTTCCTGATCGAAAAGAGAGGGAAGCACATCCACCTCACGTCCAAGGGAAAACAATTGCTGGAGCTGGTCCCCGACGAACTGCAATCCCCGACACTGACGGCCCAGTGGGAGCTGAAGCTGGCCGCGATCGCCAAAGGAAAGCTGAGCAAGCAAGCCTTTATCGGCGAGATGAAGGCGTATGCCCGGCAAGTGGTTCAAGAGATCAAGAACAGCGAAAAAAAATTCCGGCATGATAACCTGACGCGCAGCAAATGCCCCGAGTGCGGCAAGTTTCTGTTGGAGGTTAACGGGAAAAAGGGAAAAATGCTGGTCTGTCAGGACCGCGAGTGCGGTCACCGAAAGAAAATTTCCAAAGTCACCAATGCGAGATGCCCGCAGTGTCACAAGAGACTGGAGATGCGAGGCGAAGGGGAGGGGCAAACCTTTGTCTGCAACTGCGGGCATCGGGAGAAGCTTTCTGCCTTCCACGAGCGTAGAAATCGCGAGAAAAGCAGCAAAATGTCCAAGAAAGAGGTATCCAAATACCTGAAGCAGCAGAGCCAGGACGATGACGATATGGTGAATCCGGCCCTGAAAGAAGCGCTGGCCAAGCTCAAGCTGGAATAATACAGAATGACAGAGACCGAGATCGCCTCACGGAAGAGAATATAGCGGGCGGCTCATCTGGCGGCGGCAGGTCCTTTGGTTCGTTGCAATGGCAGAAAAAATGTCCAAAACGGCTGGAGCGGCAGCCGTTTTTTCTTTGCAGGCAATTTTTGGCTTGGCAACCGTCGCGAAGAGACTGTGGTATGCTTAGGAACGAGAGGGGAGAGGGAGGTCATGCATCTGTTTTACAAACAAACGCTGCACCTGCTCGATACGGAGCTGGACCGCATCCAAACAGCGGTGAACCGCTTGCCGGAGGAGCATTTGTGGAAAAAAGCGCGCGAGGGGACAAACAGTATTGGCAATCTCTGTCTGCACCTGGCCGGAAATGAGCACCAGAACATCATCAGCGGCATCGGACAAAAGCCGTTCATCCGCGAGCGGTCTGCGGAGTTTTTGGCCGAGGGGGGCATGGAGTCTTCTGCTTTGCTGACGAAGCTGCGCGATGTGCGCGAGCAGTCGAGAAGCGTGCTGGCAAATCTCTCCGCCGCCGATCTGGACAGAGAGGTATTGATCGTCTATCCGCCCGGCAGCGGCATTGAGTCCTATACGCGAACCGTGCTGGAGCTGCTGTATCACACCACGTCGCATTACTCGTATCACACGGGTCAAATCGTGTATATGGCCAGGCTGCTCCAGCATATGGACGAGCATATACTCAAGTGGAAGCATTGATCTATCGAGCTTTTTATGTTACTTTGTCGAAATATAAAGTCAATAGTTTAGCCTTATAGAAAAAGAAAATTTTGGAGGGACGTTTGGTGAAGAAATCAGTATTGTTTGCTGCAAGTGCACTGCTGACATTGTCATTGGCACTGGCTGGCTGTGGGCAGAAGGACACAGGAAATACAGCCGAGCCGAAGCCGGAACAGAAAACGGAAGCGGAAGCCGCAACCGTACAGATCGGAATGCTGAAACTGACCAGCTCCGCACCCCTGTTTATCGGGATTGAAAAAGGCTTTTTCCAAGAGGAAAATATCGATGCGCAGGCCAAGTGGTTTGAGGCGGCTCAGCCGATCGCTGTCGCGACTGCAGCGGGCAGTGTGGATGTAGGGGCTACCGGGATCACGGCCAGCCTGTACAATATGGTGGCCGGCGGGCAAAAACTGGTCATCGTCGCTGACAAAGGAAGAGAACAGCAAGGTTACTCCTCCTCTGCTTTATTGGTCCCTGGGGATTCACCGCTTAAAAGCATCGAAGAGTTAAAGGGCAAGAAAATCGGGATCACCCAGACGGGTTCCACCTACCACTACATGGCGGGCAGAATGCTGGAAAAGTACGGGGTTGGTCTCAGCGATGTCGAGCTGATTCCGCTGAACAGCATCAAAGGTCTGATGGAAGCCCTCAAGAGCAAGCAGGTTGATGCCGTGCTGCTGAATGAACCCAATATCTCGACCGTCGTAGCGGAGGGCTACGGAAAAGTGATCGCGCAGGTAGGGGACGAAATCGAGTACCAAACTTCGGGCATTTTCTTCTCTCCCGCGTTGGCTGACAACAAAGACGTGGCCGAGCGTTTCCTCAAGGCGTACGCAAAAGCAACGCGCTACTACTATGATGCCGTCCTGACGAAGAAAGACGGTCAAATCGTGCCGGGCGAAAACTTTGACGAAGTCGTTCAGATTATCGCCAAGTACACGGATCAAGAGCCGGACATGATCAAAAAAGGTCTTCCTTATATGGATCGAGACGGCAAACTGTTGGAGTCCGATATCAAGACGCAGGTAGAATGGTACGCCAAAGAGAAGCTGATTGACAAAGCGATTGATACGAGCGAAATCGTGAATACCCAACTGCTGGAAGACGCCTTGCAGAAATTAGGGAAGTGATTGCATGAGAATTGTCATCGAGGATGTGGGAAAGTCCTTTCTCGATTCGAAAAAAAGAGAAGTGACCGCCCTGCAGAACATCAATTTTTCCATCGAAGAGCAGGAATTCGTCGTGCTGGTGGGCCCGAGCGGCTGTGGGAAGTCCACGCTGCTCAACATCGTCGGGGGGCTCATGTCTCCGACGAGCGGCAGCGTCTATTTTGAGGGAACCGGGGGCAAAAAGCCCAAGCTGGGCATCGTCTTTCAGGAGATTGCCCTGTTTCCCTGGCGGACCGTCTATGAGAATGTGATCTTCGGTCTGGAGGAAAATGGCGCAAGCAAACAAGAGCAAGAGGAAAAGGGCAAGCATTATATCGAGATGGTCGGCCTGCAAGGATTTGAAGGCGCCTATCCCAAACAACTGTCAGGCGGTATGAGGCAGCGGGCCGGAATCGCCCGGGCACTCGCGATCGAACCGGATCTGCTGCTCATGGACGAGCCTTTTTCCGCTCTCGATGCACAGACGCGGACGCTGATGCAGGAGGAGCTCTTGACCATCTGGGACCGCACGCGGCTCAGCACGCTGTACGTGACCCATAACATCCAGGAAGCCGTATACCTGGCCGACCGCGTGATTGTCCTGTCGAGACATCCCGGCCAAATTAAGAGCATTATCCACATCGATTTGCCAAAAATGGGCAGAGATCAAGAGGAATACCGCAGCCAGTTTGAGCAGTACGCCGATCAAATCTGGCAGTTGATTCGTCACGATGCCCAGGAAGCGCTGAAAGAGGGGTGAGGGGATGAACGACCAAAGACAAGTCATCACCAACCGCGTCGCCTTTCTGGAACAAAAAATTCCCGGGTACGCGGCGGCCATGGGGATCGCCGGTCTGTTAATCCTGTGGGAGATCGTGTGCCGGATGAACATCGTTCCGCCGCTGTTTTTGCCAGCTCCTACGGCGATTCTGGCGGCAGCGTGGGATATGCTGACCAATGGCGAGCTGCTGCAAAATCTGCTCGCCAGCATGTCGCGGATCGGGGCAGGCTATGCGATCGGAGCGCTTTGCGGCATTGTGATCGGGCTGCTCCTCGGCTTCTCCCGCTGGGTGGACGCGATCCTGACGCCGATTGTCTATTCGATTTACCCGATTCCCAAGATCGCCTTGCTGCCGCTGATCATCCTCTGGCTGGGGATCGGCGAGATGCCCAAGGTGGCGATCATCGCACTCGGCGTCTTTTTCCCGGTCGTCATCAACACCTACTCCGGCGTGAAGAGCGTGGACCCGATGCTGATCAAGGCAGCCGTCACCTTTGGCTCCAATCACTTCAACGTGATACGCAAGGTGATCTTGCCCGGTTCGCTGCCGATGATTTTCGCCGGGCTGAAGCTGGCGGCCGGCACCTCGCTGCTGCTGCTGGTGTCCGCCGAAATGATTGCGGCCCAACAAGGGATCGGCTCCATGGTGCTGCATTACGGGAACCTGATGATTACGACCAAACTGATGGTCGGCGTCCTGCTCCTCTCCCTGCTGGGCCTGATCTTTAACCGTACGCTGCAATGGCTGGAGCGCAAGCTGCTCCCGTGGAAATAAACACAACCAAGCGCTTCTCCTCAAGCGGGGAAGCGTGCGAAGCACCACCAAAGCTGATGTCTGTATGCGAAATGCATAGCAGATGTCGGCTTTTTCTTTTTGCGGCAATTTTTTCAAACACGTCACAAATGACGCATGCGATTTGTTATACCTAACAAAGGGGGTGAAGATTGTGGAAAGAGAGCATATGGAACAAATCGTAGAGGAGATCAAAGTCTCCGGTTCCCTGGAGCAATTTGGAGTCCTCGTGGAAGCTCTGCAACAACCGATTTTTACCTACTGCTATCATATGCTGGGCCATAGACAGGAAGCCGAGGATGCCGTGCAAGAGGTGTTGATCAAAGCCTATGAGCATCTGGAAAAATACAATCGCTCCGTATCCTTTTCCGCTTGGGTATACAAGATTGCCTACCACCACTGCCTCAACCTGATCAAAAGGAAGAAACTTCATCAGCTCATCCTGTTCTGGAAAAAGGATGAGGCTATACAGGAACACCATCAGGCAGCGGTCCGGCTGGATCAGGAGCCAATCAGCGAGCCGCTTCATCAGGCGCTGTCGATTCTATCGCCGGAGGAACGAAATCTCGTGATCCTGCGGGTGATCGAAGAAAAGGGCTACGAAGAACTTGCGGCATTATTCCATACAAATTCAGCTGCCTTGCGAAAAAAATACGAACGAGCCATCAAGAAATGCAAACGTCAAATTTTGTCACAGAAGGGAGGGGAAGCGAATGAAGCATACCGAGCCATTCGATGAATTCGAGAAAAGTTTGAAGCACATGCCTGTTCCGCAGATTGATATCAAGGACCAGGTGTTGAATCGATTGCGTGAGCAAAATATGCAAAAGGAGGCAGTTCGAGTGAAAAAGAAAATGAGTTTGATCGTAGCGGCATGTTTGGTGTTTGGCGTAACGTCGGCGTATGCGGCGGTCAAGGTGTATGAGTTGAAAAACGAACAGGGAGAAGTGATCTCCAGGGTTGAGCATACGATGGAGAAACCGGATGTGGAGAAGCCCATGACGTATATGGAGTTGCTTGAGGAGGTTCGCAACTCCGTCACGCCGGGCGGTGCGGTGGCCGTCTATATCGTCCCCGATAATCCGGATAAACGGATCAGCTTCTTCCAGAAGCCGAAGTCGTTTGAAGACCGCTCGGCGCTGCTGGAGGCAGTAGGCGGGGGAGTCACTCTTCCGGAGGAGCTTGCCGGCGGCTACCAATTTAAAGAAGGTGTACTTGGAAATGAGATCATCCGCGATTACAAAGACGAAGATTTTTACAAAGAGGCAGAGGAAACCAAGAAAGATGTGGTGGTGAAGGAACTGAAGGTAAAACCGGACTATCAATATGCGGTGGCGAGATACGCCAAAGACGAGAGCGAAGTAAGCATCCGGATCGAAAATTTCGAGAAGGTGCTCTATACCACCGCGGAAGCCGGTCCCGATGACACCGTTGAAAACATCAAGGTAAAAAACAGAGACGCCCTCTACATCCTGCGCAAATTTATGGACCAAGACGGAAAGGTGGCATCGATCCAGCAGTCCGTCGAACTTTACAAGGATGATGAAAAACAGCTCTACACCGTTTTTACCTCCTCTCCGAACGTGACCAAGGAAGAGTTGATGGCGATCGTAGACAAAATGGAATGGTAATGCCCGTGTTTCTTTGCTGAAAAAAAGGGCGCTCCCTAAATGGAAGCGCCCCTCAGCCACATCAAAACAGAGAAAGCCCATAAAAAGAGGCTGCCCCCGCCCCTGCAAAAGGACGGTGGACAGCCTCCATTCTATATAAGCGGCCTGCATTCAGGCGATAGATCCGCTGCCTTGAATCGCCTGGATCAGCATGTCCGACGCTTCTTCTGTCGAAATGCCTTTGACCAGTTCCACTTCGCTGATTAACAACTGCTGGGCCTGATCCAGCATCAGCCGATCGCCGGTTCCCAGCCCTTTCAGTCGATTGAGATAGGACAAATCGCGGATGACGATAGCGCCTTCATAGATATCGCCGCTTTTGAGTTTTTCGTGGTTGATCCGCTGCCTTTGCGCGGCGGTGACGCTCAGATCCGGTTCGCCCTCATGAAGCAAGACAAGCACCTCATTCAAAGTGCTTTCTTCTACGACGGGTCGAATATTTAGGCCATCGATTTTATGCAGTGGGACCATGATATGCAGCTCTCGGAGCAGCATGTCCAAGACGTAATACTGTTGTTTTTCCCCGAGGAACTCCTTCTCAACGATCGTTTCGACAATCCCGGCACCATGGACAGGATAAAAGATCTTGTCGCCAATCTGAAACAATAAGCCCACCCCCGATCTCGTAATATCTTTATTATATCACAAAATGGCGATTGAAATAAAATTATTAATCTTACCATAGAAAAATATTTACTGTCAATATTTCTGACTAAAAAAATGTAAGCGCTTTTATCGCAGGAAACGCTTTGTTTTTTCACGTCAAAAATAAGGGCGCGAATGTTCTCATTTTTAAGTTGTTTTTTTAAACAAAGTATCATAAAATAACCTCTAAATAAAACCGATTAAAAACATAGGAATTAACGTATTTAATGTGGCTACGGCTTGACCGCGGGCGAAGGAGGGGGTCAGGTGGAGCATATGGATGCCGTGCGGGTTGAGCATGTGTGGAAAAGCTTCTCTTCCCGAGAGAAGAACCAGCCGGTGCTGGCCGATGTTTCGTTTCAGGTGAAAAAGGGAGAAATCGTCTCGATTCTGGGGCAGAGCGGGTGCGGGAAGAGCACGCTTCTGAATATGATCGGAGGCTTTGAGCGGCTGGACAGCGGACGGATCGAATGCGGAGGGACGGCCGTCGAGAGACCGAGCCGGAAGTGCGTGATGCTGTTTCAGCATTATGGGCTGCTGCCCTGGCGCTCCGTCCTGAAAAATGTGGAGCTGGCTCTCGAAGAGCTGCCGCTCTCGCCCGCAGAGCGCAGGGAGCGTGCCGTGGAGTATCTCAGGCTGGTTGGTTTGGAGGATAGGCTGGAGATGTTTCCTCACCAACTGTCCGGCGGGATGCAGCAGCGGGTGGCCATCGCCAGGGCGCTGTCCATCCAGCCGGAGCTGATCCTCATGGATGAGCCGTTTGCCGCGCTGGATACCTTTACCCGCTATCACCTGCAAAATGAGCTGCTGCGCATTCAGAGCCGGGAACAGACGACGATTATCCTCGTGACGCATGACATTGATGAAGCCGTGTATCTGTCTGACCGCGTGCTGATTATGGGCGCGGGTCCCGGACGGATTCACCGGGAGATCCGGATTCGCGCATCGCGTCCAAGAGACAGGGGACATGACGAATTCCAGTATTTCCGCAAATTGATCCTGGAGGAATTCTCTTTCAATAATCCGTTGCCCACTGTGGAGTTCAGCATCTAGCGTCGCCGGGCAATGGGATTGCATTGCCAAGCTTTCCCATATCAGAAGAGTGGATAGGAGAACGACAAATGGACAAGAGACTGAGAAGATGGTTAACCTCATTTATATTGCTGGCTCTGGTGATCGGCCTGACGGCTTGCGGTCAGGGAAATGCGGAGAAGGCTGGCAAAGAGACAGGGAAACCGACGATCAAGATCGGCTATCTGCCGATTACGCATGCCGCACCGCTCTACATCGAGGATGAGCTGGGCAAGGGGAAGTTTCAGCATTTTCAGCTGGAGCTGGTGAAATTCGGTTCCTGGCCGGATTTGATGGACGCGCTGAACACGGGGAAGATCGACGGCGCCTCAGTGCTGGTCCAGCTGGCGATGAAGGCCAAGGAGCAAGGCATTGACCTGAAGGCCGTAGCACTGGGCCATCGAGATGGCAATGTCATCGTCACGGCCAACGATATTCATAGCGTGAACGATCTGAAGGGAAAGAACTTCGCGATCCCGCATAAATTCTCCACCCATAACATCCTCTTGTACCAGATGCTGAAGCAGGAAGGCTTGCAGTATACCGATGTCAATGTAATCGAGCTGCCACCGGCGGAAATGCCGGCTGCGCTGGCAGAAGGAAGAATCGCAGGCTATGTGGTAGCAGAGCCTTTTGGCGCAAAATCAGTCGTGATCGAAAAGGGGAAGGCTTTCCTGCAGTCTGAAGAGCTGTGGAAGGATTCCGTAGATTGCGCTTTGGTCGTTCGGGGAGAGCTGATCCGGGATAACCGGGCAGCGGCAGAGGAATTTATCACCGAGTATGCCAAGGCGGGCGAGAAGGCAGAGTCCAAGGATGAGCAGGTAAAAAGCATCCTGTCCGCCTATATGAATGTGGAGGAAAAGGTGCTGGATTTGTCCCTGCAGTGGATCGCCTATGATCATCTGCGGCTGGATGAGGAGGCGTATGAGAAGCTGAGGCAGTATCTGATCGAGATGGGACTGTCGGAGAAGCCGCCGACCTTTGCCGAGTTTGTAGACAATTCATTCATGGATAAGGCGAAGTGAAGAAGATGAATGCGCTGAAAAAGACCTCCAATATCCTGATTGGCGTTGTGATTTTGGTGGCTATCTGGCAGGCGATTATCATCGTGGGCAAATACGAGCAGTCCCTGCTGCCGCCGCCCGGAAAAGTGCTGCGGGGAGTCATCTCGCTGATCCAAGACGGCACCTTGTTTGTCCACCTGCAGGTAAGTCTGGTTCGGTTCGCCGTCGGCTATCTCGCCGCGGCGATACTGGCGATCGGACTGGGACTGGTCCTCAGCCGCCTGCAGCGGGTATGGGAAATCGTCGATCCCATCGTCCAGGTTCTGCGCCCCGTTTCCCCGATCGCGTGGTCGCCGTTTATTGTCCTGTGGTTCGGGATCGGCGATGCGCCTGCCATTGTGATCATCTTTTTGGCCGCCTTTTTTCCCGTGCTGCTCTCTACCATCGCCGGTGTGAGAAAAGTAGATTCTACCTATTTGAAGCTGGCGGAGAATCTGGAGATTCGCAAGACGAAGCTCTTGACCAAGATTATTTTCCCGGCCGCTTTCCCCTCGATCGCCAACGGCTTGCATATCGCGATCGGCACATCCTGGATTTTTCTCGTATCCGGTGAAATGGTGGGAGCCCAGTCCGGGCTGGGCTATCTGATCGTCGATGCGAGAAATCAACTGCGTCTGGATCTGGTGTTAGCCGGTATTATCCTGATCGGTCTCTGCGGACTGCTGCTGGATAAAGGGATTCGGCTGTGCGAGCGCTGGATAGAGCGGCAGTGGGGGATTGTGCCCAAGACGTAAGCTGCCTTCGCGAGCCGTCCTCCCGTGTCCGCCCGGGAGGACGAAGACTCAGGAAGAGGCCGTTTCCCGCACGGCCGTATCCAGCTCGACGACGGCCACGTCTTCCACCGTTTGCTTGCAGTGAGGGCAAAAGTAAGCCAGTTCCACTTCATGGTCGCAGGAGAGGTGCACCATCTTTTTGTAGCACTTTTGCAGATGGCGTCTCCCCCAGAGGACCAGCGCGTGAAAGACGCCCTCCAGATCCCGGCCGCTTTCCGTAATCGTGTAGCGGTAGCGCGGCGGGTGCTCGGAATAGAGCGTGGAGCTGATCAGCCCTTGTTCCTCTAAATACTTGAGGCGGTCGGACAACAATTTGGAGGAGATCCCCACCAGCGATTTTTTGATCTGGTTAAAAGTGCTGTGGCCGATCAGCACCTCGTGGATGACGAGCAGGGTCCAGCGATCGCCGATGATGTTCAGCGCCTGGGCGATATTGCAAGGCAAGTCGTATCTGTCTTTCATGGAAAAAGCAACCTCCGTTCCGTCTCGGTAGGTTCATCATAACACATTTTGTCAAAAACAAGGTTGAATTTATAAACCAAGTAACTTATTATTACCTTAATACCAAGTAAACAGGTTTGTATTGTTTAGTTTAAACAAAAAAATCGATTACAGTCAGGAGAGAAGAACCTATGTCCCTTTATCTCGTGGAATCTGTATTGCATGGCATCGTCCAGGACCAGGAATCATTTGAGCAAAAAATCGCCGATCTGCAGGAGCAGCTGGCCCAAAAGCAGATTCACCTCATCGAGGTGCAGGTCTCCAAGGATTTCGCGCGCGCCTTCTTTATCTTTGAAAGCGAGGAGCGCTCCGTCTTGAATGAGAGCTTGCGCGCGCAAGGCGTGCCTGTCGCTCTGATCAAGCCCGTTCGCCTCGTCGGCAGCGATCTGGACGAAGTGAAAAAACAGGCGGACCGCGTCAACTACCTGGTCGAGTGGAATCTGCCCGAGAATCTGACGATGGAGCAATACCTGGACCGCAAAAGCAAAAACTCGGTTCACTACGCCGAAGTACCGGAGGTTTCTTTCTCCCGGACCTATGTCTGCGAGGATATGACCAAGTGCCTCTGTTTCTATCAGGCGCCGGACGAAGCCGCGGTGAAAAAAGCGCGCGAAGCCGTAAAAGCGCCGATCGACACGATTACGGAGATCGCTTCGGGCAAATAACCTGGCCGGAAAGCCGGGCAGGCAGAACCGGCGGGGAAGGATCGGCGCGGCAGGAGAGACACTAGCAAATGTCAGGGGGGGAACAGGGATGGAAAAGAAGGAAGCGGGGGGAGCCGCCGAGGACCTCGTGCAGCGGATCATTCATCAGACGGTAAAGCCGATCGTCAAAAAGATTGATGAAGAAGCATGCTACCCCCTGGCGTTTTTTGAGGCACTGGGCCATTCCGGCCTGCTGCAATCCGCCGGCCGAACCGACCAGGAGGTGCTGGGACAGGGCGTCCGGCTGGTGGAGGAGACAGCGAAGACCTGCATGACGACCGCGTTTAATCTGTGGTGCCATATGGCGGCACTCACCTATGTGCGCAAGAGCGAGAACTCCTTTCTGCGGAGGTCGATTTTGCCCAAGCTGGAAAACGGCGAGCTTCGCGGCGGCACCGGACTGTCCAATCCGATGAAATATTACGCCGGTCTGGAGCGGCTCTGCCTGAAAGCCGAGCGTGTCCGCGGCGGGTATACTATCAGCGGACAGCTCCCGTCCGTCTCCAATCTCGGGCCGGATCACTGGTTTGGGATCGTCGCTGCGGTGGAGGAGAAGTACCGGGTGATGGCATTGGTTCCATGCCGTGCGGACCATCTCGTCTTGAAGGAAAAGCGAAACTACCTCGGGCTGAACGGGAGCGCCACCTATGCTTGCGAATTCCGCGGGGTCTTCGTCCCGGATGAATGGGTCATATCCGAAGAGGCGGATGATTTTATCAAAGAGATTCGCCCGCCCTTTCTCCTCTATCAAATTCCGCTGGGGCTGGGAGTGACGGAGGCGTCGATCTCATCTATCGAAAAGGTGAAGGGCAAACAGGGCGGCTGCAACCAGTACCTGCCCGTACAGGCGGAGGATTTGCGCGAGGAGCTGCTGCCGCTGCGCGAGGAGCTGTACCGCCTCTCGGTATCCGCAGAGCTCGCCGAAAAATGGCCGGAGTTGGTGAAGCTTCGCTTGGCCGTCGTCCATCTGACTTCGAAAGCGGTCTACGCCAGCATGCTGCACCACGGGGGAGCCGGCTATCTGCAAGCGAGCGATCCCTCGCGGAGACTGAGAGAGTCGCTTTTCCTGGTGAACCTGACGCCCACGGTCAAGCATCTGGAAAAGCTGGTCCGGGAGGCAGCGCCGCTTTCTGCCTCCGCGCGGGCCAAGTAGGCCATACAACAGGATGGGATGGGGAGAGAAGCCTTCGCGCTTCTCTCTTTTTGTTTGGTGGGAAAAGGCAAGCAGATCAGGTATAGTCAAAGGTGAGGAAACTCGCATACACCCATCTTGAGGAGGGAAACGGATGCTGTTTATCGACAATCAAAACATCACCGATCCGCGGATCAATCTGGCCATCGAGGAATACGCGCTGAAGCATCTCCCGGCCCAGCAAGACTACCTGCTTTTTTACATAAATGAGCCTTCGATCATCATCGGCAAGAACCAGAATACCGCGGAGGAAATCAATGCGGACTACGTGGCGAAAAACGGAATCCATGTCGTGCGCCCGGCGCCGCTCAGGAGCAGCTCGCTACCAATGAGGAGATCAGCTCTTCCATCGAGACCCTGCATCGGTTGGCCGATGAGCTGAAGCGGACCATGCAGCGGTTTACGGTCTAGAGATGGCCACCGGTAAACGGAAGCCTCCAGCCGAGGGCGGAACATGCCAGTAAAAAAGGAAAATCAAGCGGGACTGCCCCCGAAGTAGACGACTACAAAGGGAGGCGGTCCCGTTTTTTTCCTCTATCCACCAGGGGGCGGCAGGCGCACATTTCTTTGCTATTCCCCCCGCCTTTCCCTATAATAACATTCAGTATGTTTCAAAATTCTGTAGAGCAAGGATGTTACCAGCCATGTACCAGACGTATTCGCTAGGAGAAAAAGTCCGTCAGTTTCTCACGGTCGTGCTTCCGATTTTGGTCACCCAACTGGCCCTGTTCAGCATGACTTTTTTTGATACCGTCATGTCCGGCCAGGCGAGTCCGGTAGATTTGGCGGGAGTGGCCATTGGCTCCAGTTTGTGGACGCCGATTCAGGCCGGATTGACAGGCATTCTGCTCGCTGTCACGCCGATGGTTGCGCAGATGGTGGGCGCGATGCGAAAGGATCAGGTGCCCTTTACCGTCATGCAGGCGATGTACTTGTCCGTGGTGATCGCCGTGGGGGTTGTGATAGTAGGAGCTCTCGCTTTGGGTCCCGTGTTGAATGGGATGAGTCTGGAGACTGAGGTGCGGCATATCGCCTTTTATTATCTGGTCGCTATCTCGCTGGGGATCATTCCCCTGTTTCTCTATACGGTTATTCGCTGCTATATCGATGCGCTCGGCATGACCCGAGTGACGATGGTGATCACGCTCGCTTCCCTGCCGATCAACGTAGCGCTGAATTACGTGCTGATTTTCGGCTATCTCGGGTTTCCCCGGCTGGGCGGCATCGGAGCCGGACTTGCGTCTGCCATTACCTACTGGATCATTACCCTGATCAGCCTCTATGTCGTGCATCGCGTAGAGCCATTTGCGGAATACGGCATCTTCCGCAAGTTCTTCCGCGTCTCGCTCGCTTCCTGGAAGGAGCTGCTCAGGCTCGGGGTTCCGATCGGATTTGCCATTTTTTTCGAAGTGAGCATTTTCGCGGCCGTCACCCTCTTGATGAGCCAGTTCAACACGACCACAATCGCCGCACACCAGGCGGCGATGAACTTCGCTTCGTTTCTCTACATGGTGCCGATGAGCATCTCGATGGCGCTGACCATTGTGGTCGGATTCGAGGTGGGAGCACAGCGTTACCGGGACGCTCGCCAATACGGCTACATGGGAATTGGCGGAGCGCTTGTGATGGCCTCCTTGTGTGCAGTCGGCCTGTTTTTCTTTACCGAGCAGGTAGCCGGATTTTATACCAATGACCCTGGCGTGCTTGATCTCGCCCAGCACTTCTTGATGTACTCGATCCTGTTCATGCTGTCTGATGCTGTTGCTGCGCCGATTCAAGGGATCCTGCGCGGCTACAAGGATGTGACCGTCACCTTCGGCGTCGCATTGGTATCGTATTGGGTGATCGGACTTCCGCTGGGCTATGTCCTGGCCAATTACACTGCGATGGCCGCCTTTGGATATTGGGTGGGCTTGATCGCAGGTCTGGCCGCAGGCGCGATCTTCCTGTTCGTCCGCCTGCTCTCTCTGCAGAGACGGAAGATCAGAGAGATGGCGAGCTAATCGCGGGGGAGATCGACAAAACGGACTGGATTTGTCCCAGTCCGATCTGGCATAAGTGATTCGAGAGCGGCCCTCGGGCATGCGCTCGAATTCTTTTTTACGCGAATGCTTTGACCAGAATCACGGGATGGAAGGTGATGGGATTGTTGCAGAAAGCGGAGGAGAAGCTGCGGACATACTTTGGCTACACCAGTTTTCGGCCTGGACAACAAACAATCGTGAAGAGCCTGTTGTCCGGATGCGACACGCTCGGCATCATGCCGACCGGGGGCGGAAAGTCGATCTGCTACCAGATTCCCGCCCTTTTGTTCGACGGCGTCACGATAGTCATTTCTCCCTTGATTTCCTTGATGAAGGACCAGGTGGATGCGCTGGCCAGCGCCGGGATCGCTGCCGCCGAGATCAATAGCACGCTGGATGCCGCCGAGGTGCGGGAGCGGATGAGAAAAGCCCGCGAAGGGGTGTACAAGCTGCTCTATGTCGCCCCGGAGCGGCTGGAGACGGACAGTTTTATGGCGCTCGTGAGCGAGCTGCCTATCGCGATGGTAGCCGTCGACGAGGCACATTGCGTCTCGCAGTGGGGGCATGATTTCCGTCCCAGCTATCTGGCCATCTCCCGGTTCATCCAATCCCTGCCAAAGCGGCCTGTCATCGCGGCCCTGACCGCCACCGCCACACCGGAGGTCACAGCAGATATTCAGCGTCTGCTCAGCCTGCAGGACGAGCGCATCTACATCAGCGGCTTCGGCCGGGATAATCTTCATCTCTCCGTCCGCAAAGGGGAGGACAGGCGCCGGTTTATCCGCGACTATCTGGAGGCGCGCCGCGAGCAGGCGGGCATCGTCTACGCCGCTACGCGAAAAGACGTGGATGCCTTGTACGATTACTTTCAGGAGCGGGGCTTTTCCGTCACCCGCTACCATGCCGGGCTGTCGGAGGCGGAGCGGGCGCGCAATCAGGAGGCCTTTCTCTATGACGATGCCCGCGTGATGTTTGCGACCAATGCGTTCGGGATGGGCATCGACAAGTCCAACGTCCGCTACGTGATTCACTACAGCCTCCCAAAAAATCTGGAAGCCTATTACCAGGAAGCGGGACGGGCCGGACGCGACGGGGAGCCGAGCGAGTGCATCCTGCTGTTTCATTCGCAGGATATCCAGACCCAGATGTTTTTTATCGAGCAGAACCAGCAGGGAGCCGAGCGCCGGGAGCATGAGTACAAAAAGCTGTACGCGATGATCGATTACTGCCGGACACCGCGCTGCCTGCAGCAGTATATCGTGCAGTATTTTGGGGACCACGCCGCCGGGGAGTGCGGCCGCTGCGGCAATTGCACCAATGAAGCGGAGCTGGCTGATATCACCCTGGAGGCGCAAAAGGTCTTCTCCTGCGTCAAAAGGATGCGGGAGCGCTACGGAGCCTCGCTGGTCGCTCAGGTGCTGAAAGGCTCCCGCAATAAAAAGGTGCTGGAATTCGGCTTTGACAAGCTGCCCACGTACGGTCTGATGAGCGATTACACCGAAAAACAGATTGTCGATTTGATCGAGCTGTTTATCGCCGAGGGCTATCTGCGGGTCACCGAAAACAAATACCCGATCCTCGCGCTGGGGGACCGGGCACTCCCTGTATTAAAAGGGGAGGAGCAGGTATGGCAAAAGGTGCTGATCCGGCCAATCAAGCGGGAGGAGGATGACGAGCTGTTCGAGCGGCTGAGACAGCTGCGCAAAGAGCTGTCGCAAAAAGAAGGCGTGCCGCCGTATGTCATCTTCCACGACAGCACGCTCAAAGAGCTGAGCCAGATATGCCCGACAGACAAGGAAACCATGTTGACGATCAAAGGGATCGGGGCGGCCAAGTTTGAGAAATACGGATCCTATTTTCTCGCTTGCGTGCAGGAATACCTGCAGAAGAAAGAAGGGGCCGCTACGGCATCCGATTGATCCAGCCCTTCTTGCCTTGGTAGGAGATCTGATACCACCCGTCCGCCTCCGCCAGCACCTCGACGGCTGCCTTTGCGGGGAGATCCCCGATCTGTCCGTACTGCTCGCCCGGTCCCGCGTAGAGCGTGATCGGGGCCGCTGCGCCAGCGATGTCGGGCGGCGCTCCCGATTCTTCCTGATGTGTACCCGTACCCGGCTCCCGGTGTTGATCCTGCCCCGTGCGCTCCGTCGCAGTCGGGGGTGCAATATCCGGGGGCGCTCCACCCGGAGTCTCCATGCCTTCCTCAACTGGAGGCGTATCCGCCTCGTCTGCCCCTTCCGGCAGATAGTCCTCTATTTTTCCCGTGTAGACGAGCCCCTTTTCCTCCAGCCGGAACGAGGCGACCTCATTTTCCCCGTCTCCAGTCGGATGCGTGAGGATGATCTCCTCCGGATTCTCGGCTTGAAACCCTTCCGCCTCGATCTCGAATCCTTTGACGAGTGAGGATCGTTCCATGTCCGGAATGAATCCCGAATACAGATGCGTGCGCTCCGTCCCCTCTGCCTCCAGCAGTATCAGCGGGGCTTTTTTGATGCCTCGGATGTCGGAGAGAGTGAGCCGGAGCGGCTTGCGGCCGGAGCTGACCGCTCGCTCCAGGTAGACGACGGTGCCGTCCGCCATTTTGCCGGCGAGATGCAGCTCGGGCTGATCGCCCTGGGTCAATCCGATGGCGTAAGCCTGCGTACCCCAGAGCTGTTCTCCGGTCAAAACGAATCGGTAGGTGTTGTCCGGATGTTTTTCCGCCAGCAAGCGGGCGGGGTCATCCTCGCTCCAGCGGCTTTCCGCTTCGGCAATCAGCGCGGAAGTATTCTGGAGCGGGCCGATCTGCCGGTACAGTTCGATCGCCTTTTCATACTGGCCGGCGGCGATGTACCGTTCCGCCTGGCGCAACCGGGCTTGCAGGTGGCTTTCGATCTCGTCCAGCGCTTCCGACTCAGGAGGAAGCACATCCTCGATCTGCCGATAGGCCTTGGCGAGCGCGATGAAAACAGCCAGGTCGTCTTGTCTGACGGCTGTGCGGATTTCTTTTTCCGCGTAGCTTTCCAAAAGGCTGGTCAGCCATTCGGCTTCGATGTTCAGCCGCTTATAGGCGCGTAGGCTGTCGGCCGTGCGGGCGACGACTTCGGAAAACGTTCCCGTGCCGGTAGAAGCGCGAAATTTCTCCCGGTCGTATGCGCGCAAGAGACGGGACAATTCCCGCTGTTTGTTCTCTGCCCCTCCATAGTATTCGTCCGGGATCAGGACGAGCGTGGCGACAAAGCTGTCGTCGTGAAAACTCTTTTGCGCCAGATTGGTTTCAAGTGTCCGCCTCGCCCCGTCCTTTGCCCGCTGAAAATAATCGTCTACCTGTTTCCCCAGCGCGAGCCGTTGGGCGGTCTGCCGGAAGAAAGAGGCATCGAGACCGCCGGGCGAAGCATAGTTCCCCGCCAGCGTGCGATAGCGCTCATAGACGGCCAGCATCCGGGCATGATCCTGTTCCCGGCTGGCAGCCTCGGCCTGAGCCGCTAAGGACTCCAGCTCCGCGCGTATGGCGGTCAGGGCAGACATGGAGCGGCTCCATGCCTCGTCCCCATAGCGGATGGCAGAGATCGCCTCCGCGCGGGAAAAGGTCTCTTCGGCCAGCAGCAGGTTGTCGTCCCGGTAATAGGCCAGCGCCCGGTCATACAAGCTGATCTTGTGCACCGTCTGGCCCAGTTTCCAGAAGACGGCGGCCATCGCAATCGCAAATACCAGAGAAAGGACGCGCAGCACCCAGAGAGATTTTCGATAGGAAGAGACAATCATGCCACCATACTCCTTCACAGCACGCCTTTGAACTCGGGATCGAACGAGTAGCGGGTCTCGATCAGTCTCGCCGCAGCTTCATAGAGAGGAGCCCAATCCTCTTGGGGATGGGCCTTCAGCAGCTGGGCGAGGCGGAGCAGACGCTCGCGGGGCATGTACTCCAGCGACTCCCGGATAAACTCCTGGTATTGCACCACGTACGACTTCATGCGCAGGGCGCAGCCCGCCACCAGGCCCAGCACCCGCTGACCGTCTTCCTCCAGCAGGATATTTCCCTTGTAGCGGATGACGTAGTCGATCACCGCTTTCTTCAAGAGCCAGGGCTGCACCTTCAGCACGTCATGCAGATACTCCACGAAATCCCGGTCGTAGCGGGAGGGGATGAGCGAAGCCAGCTCCAGCTCCATATCCTTGCGCAGAACGAAGCGGCCCAGCAGCATGATTTGACACTGCTTGACCGAATCGGAATCGAGTAGGAAGCCCACTTCCCGCATTTTTTCGTAGGCCTCCTTGTACCGCTCCGCCTCCACATCCTCGTTTACCTCGACGGCATTTCGCTTCAGCCCGTTTTTGATCTTGTCTGCTTCCCTGGGGAGGAAGCGCAGAAAATGGCCGTTTCTCTCATAGACGCCATACTTTTTTTGCATCCATAGAGCGACCAGGAGGGCCAGCACGCCCCCGATCCCTGCGGCCGCCAGCTGTCTGACTGTATCAGCACTGAGGATCGCGACACAGATCAGCAGCCCCAGGATCAGCAGTTGTTTCTGAAAGCGGTGGCGGGTCAGGACATGGGAGAGCTGACGCAGGGTGAGAAAGCGGCTTTTGCCGCAGACATCGCACTCCTCATGCCAGAGCACGGTATACGAGTGGCAGTGCTTGCAGCAGCGCAAGCGTTCAAAGGCGTACGTCGTTTTCGGACTTTTGCGGAACTGGACTCCCAGCTTTTTTCTCATTGGAACCCCTCTCGTCGTGTAGCAAAGTAAGTAACTGCCGATCAATCTCCATCTCCGACACATTTCGCCGCTTGTGCATCAAAAGGACGATGTACCGAATCACCAGCATCAGCAGGACTACGGCAAGGATATAGTACGTGAGCATCGAGCATTCTCCCCACTTGGTTTGTCGGATGATGTAACAAAAAAAGAAGTGGCCCGTATTACGTTATAGAGGCCGCGAGATTCTTTTTGTTTCAGATTCATGTAGAATATAATGGTAATATTGTTATAATCTTGGTTTGTTTGCAATTCATTCAAAATCTTCCGACCTATTCGATTCGACAAATATCTACATAAGCGGAGGTTCTTACAGATGATACGTTTACCCGCACTCTTTCGATACATCCTTTGTCTGATTCTTCTGCTGGGAATGTTCATGTCCGGGGAAACGGCAGCCTTTGCCCAGACAGCCTCAGGGGCTGACAAAATGGACGCCGTGCTGGTCGTCGACGTCAGCAACTCCATGTCCCAAAGCGATAAAAACGGCGTCAGCCTGGAAGCGATGAAGATGTTCGTCGACATGACGTCGGCACAGGGCAACAAAATCGGAGTGGTCGCCTACACGGATAAAATCGAGCGGGAAAAAGCGCTCATGGGCGTCAATGCCGAGCAGGACAAGAAGGACATCAAGGCCTTCATCGACAGCCTGCAAAAAGGAGCGTACACCGATATCGCGGTCGGGGTGAGCGAGGCGATCAAAATCCTGGAGGACGGGCATGACCCGGCCCACTCGCCGATCATCGTACTCTTGGCCGACGGCAACAACTATCTCAATCCCGCCACCGGACGCACCCAGCAGAAGTCAGACCAAGACCTGGACGAAGCGGTCAAAAAGGCCAAAGCCAAAGGGTATCCTGTCTACACGATCGGACTGAATGCGGACGGCCAGCTCAACCGGACACCTTTGCAGCAGATCGCCGCAGAGACAGGCGGCCTGTTTTTCGAGACGAGCACGGCTGACAAGCTGCCGCAGATTTTAAGCGAAATTTTTGCCAACCATTCAAAAGTTAAGGTAGTTCCGTTGAAAAATTTCACTTCAAACGGGCAGTTCCAGGAGGTGCCGCTCTCCATCCCGAACAGCAGCGTGCTGGAAGCCAATATTTCGATCACATCGGGCCAAGCAGTCGAGCTGAAGCTGATCGATCCCTCCGGCAAGGAAGCGGCCATCCCGTCCGCAGATATCCTGCTGTCCCGCTCCCGCGCCTATACGATGGTGAAGATGATCCAGCCGGCCCAGGGCGAGTGGAAGCTGCAGGTAAAAGGAGCGGACCGGGACAAGATCGCGATGAACCTGATATTCAATTACGACGTCCTGCTGGAGATGGAGCCGATTGCCGCGCAGCCTTACAAAAAAGGGGATATCATCCCGATCAAAGCGGCGCTGGTCACGGCCGGACAGCAAGCGGTCAGCCCCGATCTCTACAAAAAAATGAAGGCCAAGCTGATCGTCCGCGAACTGGGAAGCCAGCAGACCAGCGAGCTGGAGCTGGCCAATACGGGCAGCGGCTTTGAAGGCAGCTTCACCGTCCCGGACGCCAAACAGTACGAGCTGAAGGTAAAGGCGGAGGAGACCAGCTTTTACCGGGAGACGAAGCCGGTGACGATAGACGCTTCCCAGGGAGCTGGCGGAAGTGCGTCCCAGCCGCCCGCCGGAGCGCCCGCAGCCGAGGACGACAGACCATTTCCCTGGCTGCCGGTCATCATCGGTACGGCTGGCCTGATTCTCGTCGCCGCTGGGGCCCTCGCTCTCCTGTCCGCCTGGAAAAAGGCAAACAAGGGCTTCACCGGCCAGATCGCCATCGAGATCGTCGACGAGGATACCGGGGAGAAATCCCATCCGCAGTATAAAAAGCTGAATGCCTTCAAAGGAAAGGTGAAGCTGCATCAGCTCTTGCAGCTCGCACCCGAGTTCCAGGAGACGGACAAGGTCCTCTTTTTCCCCGGGAAAAACGACACCCTCGTCTTGGAAAACCGCTCCGGCTGCCGGGTGGAAAAGGCCGGCCGCGTCCTGGACGCCAGCAAGGGGCGGGAGCTGAAAAAGAATGACCGCATCAAGATTTCCCTGACCAGCGTCAACAAGTCCGTCTATGTAGACTACATCGTGTAGGAGTGATCGAAGATGAAAGCAGTCGTCAGAGAACATATTCAGCAATTGGACGTATCGCTCGGCGGCGGGATTGTCAGTGACAAGATCCGCGTCGATACCATCGACAATCCGATGCTCGTCATCGGCCTTGGCGGCACGGGGATCGACGCGCTGCTCCGCCTGAAGTATCAGGTGAACCGCCGCTTCAAGCTGCCCGTCGACCCGCTTTCCAAAAAGCGCAAGGAAAAGCCGGACAATATCGAATTCCTCGCCTTTGAAACCAATGAGCATGACCGCAACAAGAAATACAAGGGCATCGGCCTCGACCCGGTCACCGAATTCGTCCTGTTGTCCAACCCGGAGATTGGCGGCGTCCTGCAAAACAGGAGCATTCTGGAGCCGTACATCACCGACTGGCTCTCGCCCGAGCTGACCATCACCGACGGGATCAGCGGCGCGTCCGGTGTGCGTCAGGCCGGACGTCTCCTGCTCTTTACCAAAATCACGCAGGTCGTGCAGACCATCGAGAAAAAGATCAAGATGCTGTCCGAGGGCACGAACAAAAAACTGATCGTCTTTTTGCTCACCGGGATCTCCGGGGGCACGGGCAGCGGCTGCTTCCTGGATGTGGCCTACATCGTGCGCGGGATCATGGAGCGCGACTTCGGCAGCGCGGGCGTAGACAAGGTGAACACGCTCGGTTACCTGTTCACGCCGGACGTCAACCTGTCCAACAAAAGCCTCAGCTCGCACACGCGCGACTACATCATGAAAAACGGCTACGCCGCGCTGAAAGAGCTGGACTACTGGATGAATGCCGACGAACGGATGGAGCGCTTCCGCCAGCAGTACGGCAATGTGCTGACGGTCCAGTCGCCGATGCCGCCATTTAACCTCTGCCACCTGATCTCTGCCACCAATTTGGAGGGCAAACCGCTGGAAAACGCCTATGACTACTGCATGAACGTAACAGCGGAGAACATCACCAACTTCATGGCGAGCGAAGAGAAGCGGTCCGGCGAGGAATTTGCCATTCACGACTACATCAGCAATATCCGCACCAATATCAACCAGATGCCCAAGGCCTACGCGGCCAACTACCAGTACAACGTCATCGGCGCCTCCTCGGCCGTGCTGCCGATCGAAGAGATGACCACCTATCTGGCCTACCGTCTGTTCAAAAAGATGGAAAAGATGTTCGCGGTGGCGCCGTCGCAGGAGGATGCGGAGAAATTCGCCCGCAAGCTGGGCATGGATGTGGACTCCATCTCCCGCAAATTCGAGGAGCGCGTGCCCGATCCGCTGCCCGGCTACGAAAACAGCGAAAGACTGAATTACAGCAACGTCATCAGCCAGCAGGTGGTCAGCATCGATCACGAGCTGGAGCAAGGCTATCTGGCCAAAGCCCGGGAAGAGTACATCAAGAGCAAAAAGCAGCTTCCCGGCGAGCTGACCGCCGCTTTTGGGGACATGATCACCCGCGTCTTCCTGCATCCGCAGCAAGGGCCGTTTTACGCGTCCCGCCTGATTCATTCGGATAAAGGCTACTGCCTGCTGAAAATGATCCAATCCTACATCGAGACGCTGAAGGCCAATCTGGAGAGTTATCCGCGCGAAATCGAGGGCGCCCGCGACAATGCCCTCGAAAAGCTGGGCGACGCCCGCAGCGCCTTTATCTCCAAGGAGAAAAAGAAAAACGCCTACATCGAAGCGAAGATTAGCGAATACCAGCTCCTGGCCGACCAGGAAAAGCTGGAGCAGATGATCGAGTTCTACGAAGAGCTGTATCGTCTGCTGAACGATGAGAACAACCGGATTTACAACGTCTTTACCGAGATTTTGAATACGCTGAACCAGATTTTTGAGAAGAACGGCGACATCCTGATCAACGGCAGCGAGGAAGTGGACCGCACCGGCAACAAGACCTACTACTGGAATATCGTCGGGGTGCCGGACATCGCCAAGGTGATCAGCAGCATCATGGAGCAAAAGGAAGCCGAAGACCTGATCCGCGACTTTACGAGCGAGCTGTTGAAGCGCTCCGACCAGTGGGTAAAGGAGCAGGAGCTGGATATCGTCAGCGCCATCTCCGAGTTTTTGTCCGAGAAATTCGGGGATTTGATCACCAAGTCGATGGAAGAATTCCTCGTGATCAAATACGGGCAGGAGGAGACGCTGGACCGCATCGTAGAGCGCAAGATCGCCGGCAAGCTGGACGAGGAGGCGATCCCGGTCTTCCATCTGAGCAACAATCTGGGCAATCTCCACTTCCCGTCCTGGGGCTTCGTCTCGGTGCCGGTGAAGGCGCCCGGCATCCTGAAGGGGATCAAGAACTACCAGAATACCTCGATCAGCGGCTCCCGCTTTACGGTCAAGGAGAGCGAGGTCAAGAACCGCATTTTCTGGCTGAACACCAAAAACGGCATTCCGCTGTTTGTCTATACGCCGCTCAAGGTCTACGAAGAAAGCTACGAGCGCACCATCCTGGAGCGGGAAGGCATTGGCCGCCACCTCGTCCAGACAGAGAAAAACAACTGGGCCTATCTGCCGTCGCCGATCCCGGAAAAGTCCTGGGGCGATGTCTACAGCAACAACCGGGTCAAGGAATACAACGCGCAGGTCAGACGCTTGTTTGACCGGGCGCTGCGCTATGGCTGCATCCGCGAGAAGGGGATGAGCAGCCAGACCAGCAGCCGCTACGAGTGCGTGATCACGAAGCCGTTTGCGCTGAAATCATTCCTCGCCGGCTTTGGCCTGGACGGGGAAGCGAAAAAGGCCGCTCCCGGGGAAATCAAGCGCTGTCTCGCCGCGCTGAAGGGCTTCATGGCCGAGGGGCTGGAGCAGGAAGCGATCCGCGACATCTTTGGCAGCACCAATGAAGAGATGGCCAAGGAAAACCTGATCCGCTACCCGGAGCTGATTCGCCTGATGCAGGAGGAAGTGCGCAAATACGAAGAGATCGAGCGAAAGATCGGCGAGCTGGAGACGATCGTCAGCGCGATGCAAGGGGAAGAAGAGCTGATCAGCCTCTTTATCGAAGCGATGTACACCGGAACCATCTGCAAAAAGGGTGCGCTCTATGTGTATGACAAGGATGAAGAGGAAGAAGCCTGGGAGCCTTTCGTCAATTTAATGAAGGTAAACAAGCACGCCGAGTTCGTCATCTTTGACCAGCTGCGCAGTCTGGAGCCGAAGCGCATGTCCAGCCTGAAGCGCAAGGCGGACCGGCGCAGCGATGCCATGACCATGTCCGAGGATACGTCCGCGCTGATCGGCAAGCTGGACGAGATCGCGGCCGCCTTCCAGGAAGCGAAGAATGATCTGGAATACGACCGCGACCAGTACGTGAACGGAGAAGAACTCTATCATTTCTATAAAAAAGTGTGGGCAAAGGTAAACGACATGCGCAAAACCCTGCAGTAACTGCAGGAGCGGCGGACCCACGCGGGAGGATCGCATGAGGGAAGGAATCGAACAGCTCGCGACGACATACGCCACGGGACTTCATTCACAGCAGGACAGCGAAAACGGGCAGCGAAGCATACTGAACCCCGTGCTGTTCCTCTTTGTCGGGGACGACAGCCTGGAAGCACTCCAGGCTGTTTATGCCCTTAATGAACGACAGTGGGAGAATCATGCCGGTGCGCTCTATCTCCATGCCGGCACGGGCTGCGGTACTGGCCCCGGCACCAGCGACGGCCCCGGCCACAGTACCAGCCCCACCACCGGCCAAGGCACCGCTTCCACCGCCGGTCACGCCGACCGCATCTACACCTGCCCGCTGCCCCGGCTCCAGACGGCCCGGCATACGCTGCGGCGGAATCTCTATCAACAGTTTTACGAGAGGGAGACCCTGCGCATCGAGATGAACAAGATCATGAAAAAAGTGAGCATCCATCTGGCAGAAGCCGCGAAGCACTGCTCGCAAGTCCAGCACGTCAATCTGGCCGTTGTCGCCCGTGCCGATGACCCGGCCACTGTATTGATGCCGGAGCTGGTGCTGTTGATGAAAAGCTATCTCGCCGAGGTATTCAAGTACGTGACAGTAGACCTCTACACGTTGATCCAGGAAAAGAGCAGCGGCGAGGAGTTCGGGTTCTCCGCCTCTCTGGGCGTCAGCTTTTTGGAGGAGCTGACCGCGTACCAAGAGAGCGGCTACCGATTCCGCGAAGCGCTGCAGGTGACCGAGGATCACGTCACCCTGGAGGTGGCGCATGAGGGTCCCCTCTTTTCGCTGATGTATCTGCTCTCCGACAAAAACGAGCGGGGGCTGTTTGCGGACAGAGGCCAGCAGGAGAATTACGAGCTCATCAGCCGGCTGGTCCTGTTGAACAACAAGCCGGCGGAGTCGGAGCTGGAAGAGGGCAATGAAAGCTACAACAAGCATCAGTTTACGCGCAGCATCGGCGTAGACAGCGGCCATGCCGCCTTTGCTACCGCAGGCCTGTCCAGGGTGCGGCAGCCCCGGGAGGCCATCGCGCTGACGGTGCTGGCCCATGTATGCGATGACTTTCTCCAGCGCATGAAAGAAACGGCTCTCCCCGATATGGCCGAACTGCTGGAGGGGCTGGAGCTGACACCCCGCCACATCCAGCGCGAGGTGCGCTCCCTCTTGCCGGATGGCAGCAAGCTGGACGAGATGAGCGGCCTGATGACGGCTGGGATCAGCTACGCCGAGCTGAAGGGCATGACGCTCAAGGAAGCGGAGCAAGCCCTGTTTAGGGGGAGCAGCCAGGCGTTTTTTGACAGGCATTTTGCCGAGCGGGCCCGCAGCCAGCTGGAGCATCTGCAAAAGCAACGCAGACTGACCGGGTTGCTCCGCGATATTGTCGTGGATGAACCGCGCTGGGGCCTGTACGCTGCCTGCCTGCTTACATCGGCACCGGAGACGGGAAGCGCCAAGAGCAGCATCCGGGCCGAACTGCTCGCCAGGATCCGGGAGACCACTCGGCTGCTGGAAGAGACTCGCGCAGAGTGGGAGGAGCTGTACCGGGAGCGGGTGGAGCAGCAGGATTGGAAGCTGGGCGGCATTTTTACCCGGGATAAAGAGCGTGTGCGCAGCCTGATTCGCCATCTCCTGCCGCATCTGTACGAGAAGCGCTACGAGCTGCTCGGACTGGAGCTGGAGCTGGAGCTCCTCAGAAGCTACGAGCAGGAGGTGGAAGAGCTCCACGATCGGCTCCGGCAGGATTGGGAGCGGCTCGAAGCGCTGCAAAGGCAGCTGCGGGAGCTGGCCGAAAAACATGTGAGCGAGGCATCTGATTACCTGGGGAAAAACATCCACGAATACTACGGTATGATCGCGAGGGAAGCCCTGGCCTCCCTGGAGGCGCGCAGGGGCCCGTTTTTCTACTGGGAAGACCGCTCGGCTGTCCCGCCATCCCGGATCGTGCAAGCCGCCGATGCTTCTGTGCTGATCGAACGGCTCACAGAGCTCTGCCGCCGCGAGATATGGAGCCGTGCCCCGTTCGCCCTTCCCTTTGAGGATGAGCTGCTCGCACGCGCCAATGTCGCGGTGGCGTATGAAAACAGAGAGGTCTTGACCAAAGAAGAGCTGTTTGCC
The DNA here is from genome assembly GCF_016406105.1 of Brevibacillus composti. Classification (NCBI taxonomy): domain Bacteria; kingdom Bacillati; phylum Bacillota; class Bacilli; order Caryophanales; family Paenibacillaceae; genus Brevibacillus; species Brevibacillus composti. The sequence goes on along the minus strand of NZ_CP066308.1, from coordinate 4,309,371 downwards.
GATCTTTACCGGGCTTTGGAAGAGAGGGCGGCGGTGCACGTGGAGATCTTCCACTTTTCGCAAAAGCACCGCTACGAAGAAAAGTACTTTTTTGCGGACAATCGCAGTGAATTCATCCAATACGTGATCGGACGGGAGCAGGGCTTCCGCACCTGCAAGCAGGGTTATCTCCATGAAGCAGGCAAAAGCGGGATTGAAAAGCTGAACCTGATGGGCGGCTTTGCCAAAAATGATTTGATGTACTACCGCAACAACAAAAAGTATTACGACTCCTACGTGGCCAATGGCTTCGCATTTCACCGCCGGGAAGAGGGGGTATCCATATGATTCAAAAAAGGATCAGCGTGCCGCTGGTGATGTCCAGTCTCTTCGGCGGACTCGTCGGGTTTGGCATCGGGGAGATTTTGCTGCACCGGCTCTCGGGAGAACTGGCGGAGTGGCTGCTGGTGGGACTGTACATCGGGCAGTTTGCCTTTTTCGTCGGGCTGTTCTGCCTGATCGCCGAGATGATTTCGCCCAAGCTGAACGGGATGGGCTGGCGGCAGCGTTACGCCGGATTTTCCTGGAAAATGCTTGTCCCCGCGACGTTCGTGATGCTGGGGATCGCCGGTCTTTTGTTCCAGTTGTTGTACGGTTCCACCTTTCAACGTGCGGCTGGCTCCGACAGCATCGTGATGCTGCTGGACACCTCCGGCAGCATGAGGGACACGGACCCGGACGACCAGCTTTTTGCGGCAGCCGCTGATCTCATCGGCCGCATGGACCATGACATGCGTGTGGCCGTTATCACCTTCCAGGACGATGCCCGCGTGCTGCAGCCGATGGTGTCTCTGGGCGATCCTGCCGCACGGGAAGCGGTGCTGCAGAAGCTGCGGGATCACGAAGCGCCCGGTGGGGGCACGAACATCGAAGCTGCCCTCCAGCGGGCTTTGGAGCTGGTGCAGGACCCGGCATCGGGAGCGGGCAACAGCACCGTCGTTCTCATGTCGGACGGGTACAGCAGCGTGAATATGGGCCGCGCCCTGCCTCCTTATCAGGAGCAGCAGATTCCCATCCACACGGTCGGGATGAGCCAGGTCAGCGCGGACGGCACCAATCTGTTGAAGCAAATCGCGGCCGAAACAGGCGGTACATACACGGACGTGGTCAACACCCAGCAGCTTTCCGCCGCTTTCGGCCAAATTTACGAGCTGAACCGGCAAGAACGCAATCTGCTGACGGAGAGGACAGGAGCAGACAGTGGCCGCATGTTGTATGCGGTGGAGCGCGTCGCCTTCGTGACGGTCATCGGCGCTTTGCTGGGGCTCGCCCTTGGACTTATTTTTGATAACAAATTCATAGCCAAAAGCTTTTCGATCGGCGGCGCGGTGGCCGGGGTGCTGGCCGGTTTGGTGCTGGAGGCGGGGTTTGCCTCCGCGGCTCTTCCGGACTTTGTGCTTCGCATGCTGGCGGATCTGTTGCTTGCTTTGGTGCTGGCCTTATGGAGCGTGAGCGTGTCGGCTCCGGCGAGCGGCCAGGCGTCGGACCGCGGGAGTTTTTCGCGGCGACGCTATGCACCGGCCCAGAGCCTGGATGCCGGGTCCTCCGGATCGAAGCGGTTTCACTAGCCTTACCGAGGAGCATGATGCCAGATGATAGAGCGGGAAGAAACGGTTGAACGACTGATCAAGGATGTGGTTTGTCAGATTCAGGGGAACGAGTGCGTGATCACGTGGCATTGGCCGGAGTCGGTCCCCTTTGTGTACGTGCACAGGATGCCGTTCGACGCCTCTTTTGAGCCTTCCGCGATCACCCCGGGGGATGTGAAGTTGTACACCCGGGAGGAGTACAAGGCAAATCTCGGCTATCGGGAGCCGGTGGAAGGAATCGGACGGCATACCTACCGGATTTTTCCCGGCCAGCTGAGGGACGGCAAGCGGGTGATGCTGCTCCCGCGGGGCGAAGCGCATCTCGGCCATCTCAGTACGGGAAAAGCCAAAATCTATTACTCCGTAAAAAGCAAGAAAAGCTGGTTTCGCCCGTATCAAACGATCCAGATCCGCATCTTTTCCGAATGGCCGATCGCAAGCGAAGTGCTGTGCTACGTCAAAAAAGAGGGCGGCTACCCGAGCGGCAGGGAGGACGGCACCCAGTACGCGTTTATCCGCGACCTGGAGCCAGGCGAAAACCTGATGCCGGAGATCGAGATCGGGAAAAACGACTTTATCCGGCTATTCTTTACCGATGGAAAAAAATACGGGGAACTTTACGAACTGATTCCCGAATAGGAGGGAACGGAGAATGCTGACCTTTTTCAAAAACATGTTTGAAAAGAAGCCGCCGCAAAAGGAGAGGCTGCCTTTTTACGATATCGTCTGTCCCTTTTGCTTTGCCAAGTTTTCGCCGGAGCAGGTCGTCTTTCGGGCCGCCCATCACCGGGAGGAGGACGAGGATTACGCCCTTCAGGAAGACGTGATTTTGAACCAATACCGCAATAAATTCGGTTTGGACGACATCGAGGAGATCGAGGCGGTGATCGACCCCGAGACGATTCCCGACGAGAACCGGATCGTGGTGGACAATGTGCTGGTGGGCATCACGGACAAGTACGGCGTCGCGACCAAGCGGAGACTGTGTCCGCACTGCCACAACGAGCTGCCGATTACCGCGGGCAAAGCCCCGAGCAATATCATCTCCATCGTCGGCGCTTCGCAGGTGGGCAAGTCGGTCTACATGACCTCGCTGATCCACACGCTGCAAAACACGACAGCGAACCGCTTCGATGCCGCCTGCATGCCGCTCAACGCCCAGATCAGCCGGAAGTTCCGGGAAAACTACGAGTCCCCCTTGTTTGAGCGCGGACAGCTGCTCGATTCCACGCAAAAAGAAAAGCGGCAGGAGCCGTTTATCTTTCAGTTTATCTTCAAGGACAACGAGCGGGCGCCGCTGATCCTCGTCTTTTTCGACGTCGCCGGCGAGGGCATGGTGGATCGCGAATACCTGGAGATCTACGCGGCTCACGTGCGCAATTCCTCCGGTATCCTCTTTCTCGTCGATCCCCTGCAGATCCGGACGATCCGGGACAAGATCCAGCTCAACATCGGCGACGAGCCGGGCGAATTCACAGCCAGATACGACGAGCCGCGCGAGGTCGTCATCACGATGTTTGAGAATTTCATCGGGTACGAGCAGGCGAGCAAGACGCATATCCCGACGGCCGTGGTGCTGACCAAGAGCGACATGCTGCACATGCTGAAGGAAGAAGACGGCGAGTACATCAAGACCAACAGCAATGTGTTCCGCAATTATGTCCATGAAAAATACCTGAACCTGTCCGAGTTTGAGAACATCAACGGGGAAGTGCGCCGGTTTATCGAAAAGGTGGATCGGCCGTTTAAGGATGCGCTCGACGTGTATTTTACCAACACCGCCTTTTTCGCCGTATCCGCCCTGGGGAGCAATCCGGTCAATCAAAAGGTAAGCGGTGTCGTCACGCCTGTCCGGGTCGATGAGCCATTCATCTGGCTCCTGCATCAATTGGATTACATCGAGGGGAGAGAACGATCGTGACGCGGCATTTGATTGGGCAGCAGTATTACACACGCGGGCGTGCGGGCGTGTTTCGCTCCAATGAAGGTTACGATACCGTCGCCAAATCGCCGGGACTGGACTCCTCCTTTGTCAAAAAGGTCCTGCATCCGTTCTGCGTCTACGACGCACCCCGCGAGCTGCAGGAGAGAGAGGCGGACCCGGGCGAGTACCCGGAAGCACTGGTCTCCTTTCGCGCCGAGACGGGGGAGCTCGTGATCGGCAACAGCGTGTATGCCGGTGCCGATTTCACCGGCCAACGAAATACCTTTTTCTCCCATAACTACGTGATCCCGGCCGCGAGACAAGAGGAATTCATCCGGCATCCGCGCAAGATTTTCGGGATTGACTCCTTTGCCAAACGGCACGATGAGGGAGCCGGAAAAGAGTTGCCCGCACTGGAAGATCTTCCGTATGCGGAGAGTACCTCCGCCGCTCCCAGACAAGCTCTGGCTCGCATGGGGATCGGGGAACACGAGTGGAAGCAATTGCTCTATGCGGTGATGGTGTCGCTCTCCGCGAGGAAAAAGGTATTCATCAGTCTCGCAGGCGGGGAGAGGGAAGCGGCCCAGTCGGCCAAGGAGCTGATGGAGATCCTCTACGGCTGCCTGCCTTACGAGATGCGCCGTCATCTCGGTTTTCTGACGTACAGCGGCGAGCCGCAGAGCAAAAAGCATATCCATGTGATGTTTGTGCCAAAGGGAAGCATCCGGCCGGGAAACGGCCATATCGACAAGGAGTTTCTCTTTGACTTTGCCGGTCAGCGGATATGGAATGCGGACCTGCAGGAGGGGGAGCACGAGTACCTCCATTTTGCCTGGGAGTATCTCCAGGAGCCGCGCGTCATGGAAGAGTTTTTTCTGTTTGCCGAAGAGGTGCTCGCTGGCGATGACAGCGGGCTAGGCTTGCGGCCGGGCACCTATTACGAGCTGTGCGCGCTGTTTTTGATCGAAAAAGGGCGGATGGCTGTATACGAGCAAAGCCGCGCGGCCGTGTGGCAGGTGCTGCTCGGTTATCTGGAAAACGCTCAACTGACCGGGAAAAAGCGTCTGTATGAACTCTTGGCCAGTCTCTTTCGCGAGGAAAAGAAGGAGCTCGCCGCGCGAAAGCTGCCCGCCACGGAGCTGGTGCGGCTGATCATCCAGTCCAGTCGCGTCGTGGAGGGACGAAACAGGCAAACGGAGCGGGTGCTGTATCTGATGGATGTGCTCCTCAAGGGGCGATTGCTGCAGGAGAAGGCGTATCTGGACGAGGTGTACAAGCATTTGGCGGCTTGCCCGGAATTGTTTTCACCCGTGATGAACACAGCCCTCAGACATGAACAATTTGCAGCACCGCTCTTTGAGGCGTATGTAGCCCAACGGCTGAGTGCGGCTCTGCGGATGGAAGACGTGCTCCGGGAAGTGGCGTTTTGGGAGGCGCATGTGCCGGATGCGCTGCGGAACCCCTTTTTTAAGGAGGCGACGCAGAAGAAGATGCTGGCCACATTCAAAGGGAGCGGACAGAAGGTGGAGGCCGCCCTTGCGATTCACCGCTTCTTGGAACCGATGCAAAAACGAAATGCGTTCGCGAGCGACATCCTGGACGAAATCGACCGCTGCCTGCTGAAATACACCGAGCTGGACGCCTTGACGCCGCAGGAATTCGCAGGCATTGTGTCGCTGTTGGAGGATAAGCCGCAAACCTTTTTCTGGGAGCTGGATCTGGAAAGCCGCGCTACCTGTGATCTGCTGCTGAAGCTGGCTTCGCTGCAAGAGGGAACCGGGGGCGATTGCCCGCCGCCGGAGGTGTTCTACCGCTCTTTTGACCAGGAGGAGAGGTACCAGCTGCAGCGCTTGCTCCGGAAGCTGCTCGGGGAAAAACTGGACGAGCCGGACTTCCCCAAAGTGTGGCTGGCTTTTTACGAAACGGAATCAGGGGGAATGCATTCGCCGGCTTATGAGCAGATGCTGACGTTTGTGCAGGAGCGCGGCGGCGAGCAGATCATGCGCTCGTTTATCCGCTGGACGCTCTCTGTGGATGAATTTTTCCGGGGGACATCGCTGACCCCGGTCTATCGCGACGCGCTGAAGCGCTATTTCCTGGAGGAGAAGGGCATCCGGCTGCGCAAAAAAGAGCAGCGAAAACAGTGGTACGGATTGAGACATGCTGAACTTCGCAAGCTGCTGGATGAGGTGCGGGACGAAACCGCAAATGGGCTGGTCCGGCTGTTTCGCCGACATACGGGGATCATGGCGGCCGTGACGCTGTTGATCGTGGCTGGAGGCACTGCGGGCGGGTTCTACTTGTATGCCGCGACGCAGGCACCTGCCACCGATCAGACGGTAGAGCCCGGCCCTGATGCTGACCCCGGCGCGACTCCTCCCGGCGGTACGGAAAGCCCTGCCGCCTCCGATCCTCTGCCTCCGCCGATCTATGGGCCGTTCTTGCCCGGTGGGGACAGGGAGCCCGGGACAGGCTCCGATGGAGAGACGAGCCCGGCAACCGGGGGCTCCGGCGAAGGAACCGGCAGCGCCGGAACTGGAAACGATGGGGCCAGCTCCGGAGGAACTGGCGGCGCAGGAGCAGGAAACGGTGAAGGCAATCCCGAAGGAACCGGCGGCGCAGGAACCGGGAACCGAGGAGGCACTCCCGGAGAAACCGGCAGCGCGGACACCGGAAACGGAGGAGGCACTCCCGGAGAAACCGGCAGCGCGGACACCGACAACCCTGGAGCCACTCGTCCTTGAAGCAGCGCTAACCGCCCGCAGCGGGAGGGATATTCCCGCCTCGCGCTATAAGCAAAGAGAGGCCGTGACGATCATTCCGTCACGGCCTCTCTCGATTGGCTGAGAAGCGATCAAATTGTCCTTATCCGTATAATGACACCAAGGCTTCGTTGCACCATTCTCCCGCTTTGGCTGTCCGTTTACACTCGGCCCGCTGCCAGCCGCTTTGTCTGGCCTGCCAAATAGAGCAGGAACAGCAGGAGCAGCAGCCCTTGGGCGACGATGGCGCCGGAGATCGAGACGCCCAGGTAGACGATGATGTAGTAAATGCCCGATCCGATGAGCATGAGTGCATTTTCCGCGAAGTTTTGGATCGCGATCGTCTTGCCGGTGCCCATCATTTTCTTGCCTTCATCCTGAAGCACGGTGTTCATCGGGACGATAAACACGCCGCCCATAAAGCCGACCATAAGCAGAAGCACGATCGACACAGCCGTGATGTGGAAGAATGGGAAGAGCAGAATCAGCACGAACATCAGAAAGCCGTACAGGAGGGAGCGATAAAAGCGCTGCAAAGGGATCAGCCTGGGGGCCAGGAAGGCGCCCGTGATGATGCCGATCGACGTCGTCGCCAGGATCAGCGAGACAGCCGAGCTCTTGGGATCGATCCCGAGGGAGATCGGGATCCAGGCGATGACCGCTACCCGCAGCACTGCCGAGCTCATCCAGAAGGCTCCCGTGCCGATGATCGCAAATCCCGTCTCCGGCTTTTTCAGCAGCTGGAAAAAGTGGGCGAAGAACAGTCGGGTCTCCGTGCCGTAGCGTGTCATCGGATTTCCGTTGATGCGCGGAATGGCGAATGTCATCAGGACGGAGAGGCCGTACATCCCGAGACAAATCAGCGAAGAGACGACGGTGGGAGTCATCGCGGCGATCGCCCCGCCACCCCCGATCCCGGTCAATATCGCGATGATGGTATACGCTTCGATGCGAGCATTGGCGTGAAACAGCTCCTCTTCGTTTTTCGTCAGCTCCGGCAAAATACCGTACTTGGCCGGCGAGTAGACGACGGCTCCTACACCCACCGTAAAGTAGGAGAGCATCAGCAGGAGAATGCTGCTCTGGTCGATCACCAAAAGAAGCAGGACGCCCAGTACTTTGATCAGGTTGCCGATGACCAGTACGTATGACTTGGGATGCTTGTCGGCGAAGGGCCCCACGAGCGGGGCCAGGATGATGTAGGGCAAAAAGAAGGCCATCGAGACGAGCGCCAGCATGACGGGCGAGAATCCATTGTCTTGCAGCAGGTTGGCGATCACGAAGAGAATCATGTTGTCGGCAAAGGCAGACAAGAATTGGGTAAAGTAGAGTGCTTGCAGCGGTCGCATGCGGAATCTCATGCCGAGCCATCTCCTTTTTCAGCCATTTGTTTGAGCGTCACGTAATCCGTCTTTCCGCTGCCGAGCAGGGGCAGGGCTTTGATCCAGCGTACAGCGGTCGGCAGCAGCAGCGGGGAGTACTGTTTTTCCGCCAGATGCGCGCGCAGGCGATCCAGCTTCACAGTCTCATCTGTGGTGTAGAGCAGGATTCGCTCTCCTCTGCGGGCATCGGTGATCGGGACAGCGGCGAACTCGGAGTGGCCGAAGCACTGACCGGCGAGCTCCTCCACCAGATTGAGTGAAATCATCTCTCCGCCGATCTTGGCGAAGCGCTTCAGCCGGGACTGAATGGTCAGATACCCTTCCGCATCCGCTTCCACCAGGTCGCCTGTCTCGTACCATTCTCCAGCCGGGATAAAGCCTTTGCCGTGGATCAGGTAGCCCTTCATGACATTGGGCCCTTTGACGAGCAGCTGACCGCCGCGATCGATGCCTTCCACTTTTTCGAGCCGGTAGTCGATGCCGGGCAAGAGACGGCCGACTGTACCCTGCTTGTTTGCCAGCGGCGTATTAAGCGACAGGATCGGAGAGGTTTCGGTCGCGCCGTAGCCTTCAAAAATCCGGACGCCGAATTTTTCCATCCACATTTGCCTCACATCTGCCTTCAGCTTCTCGGCTCCGGCAAAGATGTAGCGGAGCGAGTAGAAATTGTACGGATGCGCGAACTTGCCGTAACCCGCCAGGAACGTAGAGGTGCCAAACATGATCGTGATGTTCTGGTCGTAGCATAGCTCCGAGATGACTTTGTAGTGAAGCGGGCTGGGGTAGAGGTACACGGGCAGCCCGGTTGTGATCGGCAAGATGGTGCCTGCGGTCAGGCCAAAGCTGTGGAACATCGGCAGTGCATTCAAAATCTTATCCTGGCTCGTGATGTCGATGCTGCTCAGCACCTGCTGGATGTTGGCGTGCAGATTGGTATGGGTCAGCACGACGCCCTTCGGCTTGCTTTCGCTGCCGGATGTAAACAGAATCAGTTCGTTCGTCGTGGCGTGGGACCGCTTGCCCGCGAGATAGGAGCAGAGGGCAGCGAGTTTGTCGCCTGTGGTGGCTGTCGCTTTTACATCCTCCAGATAGACGATCTCTACCTGTCCTTCCAGGCCGGCGATCAGGTGATGCAGCTTCCCTTTTTCAATAAACACGCGGGAAGTCAGGACGGTGCGGATGCCGGCTGTCTCGCAGCAGTCCAAAAGCGAGCGGACACCGAGCGAAAAGTTGAGAATCGCCGGAGTGGTCCCGATGCGAAACAGCGACAGGAGCGTCACCAGGTGGCCGACGGAGTTGGGCAGCAGCACGCCTGCCGTCTTGCTGCCTTTTAAAAGATGGTGCAGCTTGTTGCCGAGCAGATAGCTGCCGATCAGCAGGGTGCGATACGTGATGGACGTCGTCAGGTCTTTGGCGATGACGGTTTTGCTGCCGTGCAGCTTGGCGGCTTCCCACGTTTCGTTAAACAGATTTACATTCTCTTTTTTGCGTGCCTCGAACAATTCGCGCTGCATCGTCCGCAGGATCAGGTCGCTGGCCGCTGCTTTTTGTTCGCGCATGGAGACGTTCTCTTGTCTTTGCAGGGTATAGGGGGTGCCGACGGAAATCGTGACCTTCGGGAACCAGGTGATGCGCACTTTTCCTTTCAGGTAGGAAAAGATCGAGCGTTCCAGGCCTTGGATGATGACGGGATAGACCGTAGCGCCGGTCCGCATGGCCAAGTAGCCTACGCCGCTGTAGATTTTCATCAGACCGCCGGTTGTCGTGATGCGGCCTTCCGGGAAGATCACCAGCGACTCGCCGCTCTTGACGACGCGGATCATGTGACGAATCGAGTAGGGGTTCATCGGGTCGACTGTGATAAATTTTCGGAAACGCATGAAGAATGAAAATTTCTTGGCGATTTCTGTGTTGGCGACAAAGGTCACGCCTGCCGGGAGGAAGAAGGATAAGAGCACCGCGTCCAGCAGGGATACGTGATTGGGAGTAATGATGCACGGCTGGGAGAAATCCAGCTTGCGCAAGCCTTTGACATGAGGGCGGAACCACAACAGGAGAATCCATTTGATGAAGGTATGAATAAGTACCATCAGAACCACACCTTTTCGAATGATAGATGATGAATCCGTTCTTGATAGTTCTCATTCTACGGGGTTCTGGAGGTAAAAAAAGTACCAACTTTTATTGGTACCTGGTCATAAGACTGACTCAAAGGGAAGGAAGGATCGTTTTCCCCTGAGTCAGAACAGCTTTTTCTGTTTGGCTTTGGCAGCGGCTTCTTTGCTCGTTTTGACGCCCATTTTTTTCAAAATCCGGTTGATGTGGTTCTTGATCGTCCGCTTCGCGATGTGCAGATTCTGTTCGATCTGGGACTGGGTCTGTCCCTCGTGGATCAACTGCAGGATTTCCTTTTCCGCCGGGGAAAGCAGCTTCTGGTCCTCTTCGCCCTTCAAGCGGAGGAATTCATTGCGCAGCGCAGCGGCAGCCGTCGGGTGAATTGCCGAGCGGCGCTCATAGGCGTCGCGGATGGCGCCGGGGATCTCCCGGAAGCTGGATTTGCTGATGTAGTTCACGACCGCTGTGGCGGCAAACGACTCGATGATCACCTCTTCGTCCGTCAGTGACGTCAGCATGATGATGGCGATCTCTTGATCCCGCTCCGACAGGGCGAGGGCGGCCTCGATGCCGTCCAGGTTATTATCCGTCAGATTGATGTCCATCAGGACGACGTCTGCGGTGTGCTGCTCCTCTTCAAACCAGGCTAGAGCCGTCTCCTTGGTGCCGGCTTCGCCGACGACGTCGATGTCCGCCTCTTTCCGGATGAGATCGATCAAGCCTTTTCGCCAGACGGGGTCGTCCTCCACGATAAAGACGCGTATTTGTGCCATGGTGAAACCCTCCTTCCCCCGTTTGCTATTACGGATGGGTATTGTCGCCCTCAGCCGGCTTCTTCCACGCGCTTGAGCGGGAAGAACAAAAAGACGGTCGTCCCCTCGTCTTTTACGCTGTAGATTTCCAGTGTGCCTTGGTGTTTCTGCATCACATTGTAGCAGTAGGACAGCCCGAGTCCGAAGTTTTTCCCGGTCTTTTTGGTCGAGAAAAACGGATCGAGGACATGGGGCAGATTCTCTTTGGCTATGCCGGTGCCGGTGTCTGCGACAGCGACGACGAGATGCTTTTTCGATAAAAAGAGCTGCAGGGTGAGGGTGCCGCCGCCTTTCATCGCTTCGATGGCATTCATGGACAGATTGATCAAAATCTCGCGCAGCTGGACCGGGTCGCAGAGAAGCAGCCAGCGGTCGTCCAGCTCTGTTTTCAGCTCGATTCTCTGCTGTTCGGCGAGCGGACGCAATTGGGACAGCACATCTTGGATCAGGGAGGCGGGGCTGGTGACCTCCTCCCGCAGGCGAATTTCTTGCAGCTGTCCTTGAATGCGGCTCACCATGTCGAGAAGATGCCGGGTGGATTGTTCGATGACCTGCAGATCTTCCCGCAAGACAGGCTGGCCGGTTTCCTCCGCATAATCCTTCATCCGCTGGGTGTAGAGCGAGATTTTTCCCACTTCATTCTTGATCGTGTGATTGACGATTTGCGCCCCGGATGTCATCGCCCGAAGCGTGCTGTCCAGGCGACGTTTTTCCACGCGCCATTTGACGCCGAGAAAGCCGTACTTCACGCTGATGACCAGAATCAGGAGAAACTGGATGCCTACGATGAGGCTGTTGTATCGCCAGGCGTCGTAGTTGTTTTGCGTGCGCATGACGTAAATCGTGATAAATACCAGAAGAATCGGAAAGATGACGAGTATATTGGTAAAGAGCCTGCTTTTCTTCACGAGCGGGTCTTTTTCTTTCCAGTACAGCAGGACGAGGATCAGACTGGCTCCGATAAAGTAGGGAAATACCCAGGTGATCATCAGCCAGTAGTTGAATTGCAGCACCGGATAGATGGGCGTCACCGCCAGCATCGCGAGGGGCGGGAGCAGGGATGCGTACTGCAAAACGGTTTTGGTTCTCCTGCTCAAAAAGTCTCCCGAGTAGACAGCGAACATGAGAAACGTATAGGGAAGGCCCACCTGACAGAGAAAGGATGAGATCCGGCTGGCTGCCAGCAGGTAAGCAGGCAGGGTCGTGGACAGCGGGAACGCATCGGTCAACAGCGGCAGAAGGGTTTCATCGAAGACCGCTGATAAAAAGCCGCATCCTCCCACAAAAGCGGTGGCGCTGGCCCAACGGATCGAAATGTTTTTCGGGTCTGTGTATAAGACAAAGGCGCCAAAGGCCCATATCGCCAGCAAGATCAGTACCATCATGGCGGCAGTCTCCTGTCAGTGGTATCTCCTTCATTATAGCGCATGGAGGTAAAGGGTGTCTTATTCCGGGTCATTTCCTTTTTGCAAAGAATTGGATTGGAAAAAAGGGGCGAATGGTTGCTGCCCGCATGGTATCGGCAAGGCGGAGGATGACAGCAAAAAGACTCCTTTTCTACGAACTTCAACGTAGAGAAAGGAGTCTTTATCATGTCAACGATCGACTCGGCAGCTTTCTATTCCTGTACCGGATCCTTTGGAACAAGCTCAAAAATTTCATGCGATTCCAGTGCGTCGATAAACCGGGACAGCCAGTTGTAGTAGGCCAGTGCATTGTCGATGCGATCGATGCTAAGCTCAATGCGGCTGCGGAGGTCGTCCGAGAGATCCCCACTTTGGAGCAGCGAAAGCAGTTCCTGCCGCGATTTTTTCATCGCGTGCACATTTTGTTCGGAAGCCGCCCTCCACTTGAGGGAGAAGAAGTCAATGAAGGTTTGGTGCCAATCCAGATTGACCTCGTAATGATCCTTCCGCGTCCCTTTTTTCCATATCTTGTCAACCATCTGCAAATCCATCAGGGTGCGGACACCCGTGCTCATACTCGTCTTGCTCATTTCCAGAGCTTCGCCCATTTCGTCAAGCGTCATCGCCTTATTCTGAAACAGCATGGTGCCATACAAGAGACCGGTAGACATCGTAATTCCATACAAATCCATGTTTTTGGCAAGTGTCTCGATGACCCGATCCTGGGCCTTATACAGTTTTTCTTCATGTTTGTCTTCCATTTTGAAAAGAGCAGCTCCTCTGGTCAATTTACCTGTAACCGATTGTACTAATGAACCCGGGGATTGTAAATAAACGAATCGAACCGTATATGCTAGATAAACGGAGTATTCGGAATGAAAAGTACGTAAAGTTTTTTCTGAACAAAGATTACGCCCGAATATGGCCGATTACCAAATTTGAGGAAATGCAAGGGCAATCGATACAATAGAGGAGTCAAAAGTTCGAGCGAACAAACCATACGGAGGTGACGGTATGCCGAAAATTCGGGTAGAGCAGTTGACAAAAGTTTTTGGACGTCAGCCGCAACGGGCTCTCCCTCTTTTGAAGAAGGGAAAAAGCAAGCAGGAGATCCTGCAGGAAACGGGTCTAACCGTTGGGGTCAATCAAGCCAGCTTCGATGTGAATGCAGGCGAGATTTTTGTCATTATGGGTCTGTCTGGCAGCGGGAAATCTACGCTGGTCCGGCTCCTCAACCGACTGATTGAGCCTACAGAGGGAAAAGTTCTGATAGACCATACAGACATCGTCGACATGAATGAGCAGCAGCTGCAGGAAGTGCGCAGGAAAAAGCTGGGTATGGTCTTTCAAAAGTTTGCCCTTTTTCCTCATCGCACGGTCCTGGAGAACGTGGAGTTCGGATTGGAGATACAAGATATTCCAAAAGCGGAGCGGGAACCGAAAGCGAGGGAAGCCCTGGCGCTGGTAGGTTTGGCCGGATGGGAAAACAGCTATCCGGATCAGCTGAGCGGCGGGATGCAGCAGCGCGTAGGCCTGGCCCGGGCGCTGGCCAATGATCCCGATGTCCTTTTAATGGACGAAGCCTTCAGCGCACTGGATCCGCTCATCCGCAAAGACATGCAGGATGAGCTTCTGGAACTGCAGGCGTCGATGCAAAAAACGATCATCTTTATTACGCATGACCTGGACGAAGCATTGAAGATCGGCGATCGCATCGCACTGATGAAAGACGGGGCGATCGTGCAGATCGGGACGCCGGAAGAAATCCTGACCAATCCGGCCAATGAGTACGTGGAGAAATTCGTCGAGGACGTAGACCGCTCCAAGGTGATCACCGCAGAGCATGTCATGAAGCGAGCCCAGACCATCACGCTCGACAAGGGTCCGCGGGTAGCTTTGCAGCTCATGCGAGAGAGCGGCGTATCCAGTCTGTACGTCGTCGACCGAAAAAAGACGCTGCTTGGCGTCGTTACGGCTGATGCCGTGAATAAAGCGCAGCTGGAGTCGCTCACACTGGAAGCCGTCATGCGGCGGGACATTCCGACGGTCCCCCCCAAGACGCTGCTGAATGAACTTTTTGATCTCGTGGCCTTTTCCGACGTGCCCATCGCGGTGACGGGTGAGCAGGATCGATTGCTCGGCGTGGTCGTCAAGGGCTCTGTCCTCGGCGGTCTGGCGGGCAAGGTAAATCTGGCCCACTCGAAAGAACCGGATCGTCAGGGCGAAAACAGCGAGACTGCCGGTCCCGCCGGCACCATGAGCCAGGCAGGGAAAGTAATCGAGTCAACCAATGGATTTGCTGATGCCTTAGGAGAAGAAAGGCAGGTGAACTAACATGGGAGAACTGTTTCCGAAAATACCGCTCGACCGTTGGATCGAGACGATCGTCGACTTTCTCGACGAGCATCTGGGGATTGTCTTTGATTTGATCTCCACAGTTATTGGCGGTCTGGTGGACGTGTTTACCCTGGTGTTTTCCGGTGCGCCGTCATGGCTTTTGATTCTTCTGTTGGCCGTGCTCGCCTACCGGGCAGGAAAGTGGCCGATGGCGCTGTTTTCATTGATTGGACTCATCGTCATTGAAAATCTGGGGTATTGGGCACATGCAATGGATACCTTGGCCTTGGTGATGACGGCCGGGCTGATTTCGATAGTGATTGGGATTCCGACAGGGATTTGGTGTGCGAGATCGGATCGCGCCCGCAATGTTTTGACCCCTATTCTCGACTTTATGCAGACGATGCCTGCCTTTGTCTACTTGATTCCCGCTATCTTCTTTTTCGGTTTGGGCAAGGTGCCAGGTGTTATCGCCTCTGTCATTTTTGCAATGCCGCCGACAATCCGGCTGACCAACCTCGGGATCAGACAGGTGCCCGGCGAGCTGGTCGAGGCTGCCGATGCTTTCGGCTCGACAGCGTGGCAAAAGCTGATCAAGGTGCAGATGCCGCTGGCGAAGCCTACGGTGATGGCGGGAATCAACCAGAGCATCATGCTCGCGCTTTCCATGGTCGTGATCGCGTCCATGATTGGCGCCAAGGGGCTGGGGGCGGACGTCTACCGCGCTGTCACCCAGATCAAGATTGGCGCCGGATTCGAAGCCGGTCTGGCTATCGTGATCATGGCCATTTTATTGGATAGAATCACCCAAAGCATGGGGAAAAAGAAAAGCGCCTAGGGAGGGGTTTTCATGAAAAAGAGATGGACGACAGGAGCAGCTGTATTACTGGGGCTCAGCTTGTTGATGGCGGGTTGTTCGGGAGCGCAGCCGGAGAATCAGCCCAATTCCAATCAAAATGCCGCAGGCTCTGAAGGGGCAAGCGGCGGCCAAGGCAGCGTAGGCGCCGAGGTCAATTACCAAATCATCGGGATCGACCCTGGCGCCGGTCTGATGAAAGCGACAGAGAAAGCGATCGAGGAATACGAACTGAAGGACTGGGAGCTGGTAGAAGGCTCCGGTGCGGCGATGACGGCGGCATTGACACAGGCCATCAAGGATAAAAAACCGATCATCGTCACGGGCTGGACACCACACTGGAAGTTCTCCAAGTTTGATCTGAAGTACCTGAAAGATCCCAAAGGCGTCTACGGAGCGGATGAGCAGATTCACACCATCGTCCGCAAAGGGCTGAAGGAGGAGCATCCGTCCGCGTATGCCTTCCTCGACAACTTCCATTGGACGACAGATGATATGGGTAAAGTGATGCTCGATATCGCCGACGGAAAGCAGCCCGAGGAAGCGGCAGCCGACTGGGTGAAGGCAAATGAGGAGACCGTTAACAAATGGGTGGAAGGCCTGGAGCCTGCGGAGGGCAAAAAGCTGATGCTGGCCTATGTCGCTTGGGATTCCGAAATTGCCAGCACAAACGTAGTCAAAACCGTATTGGAACAAAAGCTGAAGTACACCGTGGAGCTGAGCCAGGTCGAAGCCGGCCCGATGTGGGCGGGTGTCGCCAATGGCGATGCGGATGGCATGGTAGCGGCTTGGCTGCCGACCACGCACGCGGATTACTATGAGAAGCTGGGCAAAGATCTGGAGGATCTGGGACCGAACTTGGAAGGCACCAAGATTGGTCTGGTCGTTCCAGCCTATATGGAAATTGACTCGATTGAGGATCTGAAGAAGTAAACCATGGAAAAAAGAGCTCTGTCCCGGCTGTGAAGCGGGGGACAGGGCTCTTTTTTACGTGTAGGGATCGGAAGTGCTTCCCGTCCCCAGCAGGATGTGCGGCCGGGTGGCAGGATCGGCCCGACACGGCCATGAATCACTTGGGAAACGCTACGTTCACCTTGAAATAATCGCCGTCAATCTCGAGGGAAAGGCGTCCACCCTGCAGTTCGACGATGTTTTTGGCGATCGCAAGACCCAGGCCGGAGCCTTCGGTGTGGCGCGATTTGTCTCCCCGCTTGAAGCGCTCGAAGAGTTCCTCGGCGTCAAAATCAATTTCATAGGCGGATACGTTTCGCATGCTCATGATGACGTATCTGTCCTGCTCGTGCAGCGTGATGAAGACGCGGGTGTTGGGCATGGAGTATTTCAGGGCGTTGACGATCAGGTTTTCCATGACGCGCCAGGTTTTTTTGCCGTCCAGTCTGGCGAACATCTGCGGATTCTCCACCTGCACCCGGAAGGTGAGGGAGGAGGCTTCGATCTTGTCGCTGAATTCGGCGAGAGCCTGGTTCAGCAGCGAGGCTACATTGACGTTGTCCAGCTGCAGCTCGACCGCGCCGCTGGCCATTTTGGAGGCTTCGAAAAGGTCGTCAATCAGCACCTTCAGTCTATCTGTCTTCCTGTCCAAAATTTCGATGTATTGGGCTCTCTCCTCCGGCGTGAGCTTATCGCTCTTGAGCAGGTTGACATAGTTGACAATAGAGGTCAGCGGGGTTTTCAAGTCGTGCGACACATTGGTGATCAGCTCCGACTTCATCCGCTCGCTTTTCATCTGTCCCTCCAAGGACTGTTTGAGGCCCTGCTTGATGTTGTTCAGGTTGTTGGCCAGGCGGAACAGGTTTCCCTTTCCTTTGCCTTTGGCTACGATCTGATGGTCCAGATTGCCTGCGGCCATCTCTTCCACGCCGCGGAAGATTTTGTTGATCAGGCTGATCCGGCGCAGGGTGTACGGCAGCACCAGGACCAGGTAGAACAGGCAGTAGACGACGGCCACAAGTGCCAGGAACTCATCGTGATTGCTGACGGCGATCAGAAAGACCATGGCGCTGACCGGGAAGGCGATGGTGAGTGATCCGACGAGCACGAGCTTGAACAGCAAATGGCGGTTGGCAAATAGATCGGTCAACAACTCACGATATTTGACGAACAGGCTCTTTTCCCATTGGGTCTGCCAAAGCGTCTTGTCCTGAATCATTTTGGCGGCTTCAAACAGGCAGAGCGCGAAGTAGATGACGGCAATGGCTTCGAGGCCGAGAATGACGAATTGTTCCGGTCTGATCGGCAGTCGAAAGAACGAAACGACAGAGGCCAGCGTCAATGAGCAGAAGATAGCGAACAGCAGGACGAGCATCCGGACATCGATCGGTATCCGGCGAAACCTGGTAAGCGCACCTTCTACAAAGGACAGCTCCCCCGCGTGCTTCCGCAAATGCAGGAACAGTCCGACAGCCGCCGCCAACATGACGACGAGCAGCCCGCACTCTTTAAACAGTCGCTCCCGAATGGACATATAGTACTGGGCATTCGAATGAACCATGCTGTAGCCTTCGGCATGCCGGGGAACGGCAATGATTCCTTCCAGTTGGTTGGTGACGAAGTCGTGATTGATCCATTGCAATTGGCCGCGGGTCCCGGTCTGGTTGCCGGGAAACCGAATGGAGTACAAATAGTTTTTGCGCAATTCCTCAGCGGTGGGAGGGCTGGTGACATTGGCATAGACATCGCCGTTGGCTTTATTGCGGATGTAGTAATGGAAGGAGCCTTCGCGCAGCGCCAGGCTGTCCCGCAGATGCTTATACTCCTGATCCATGTTCGCGACTCTTTCTTTCACCTGCCGCTGAAACGCTTCTTCCTCTCGTTGGCGCACTCTTTGCACCTGTTCGTCTCGTTCCCGGGACAGGCTCGCAACTTCCTCCTGTGTCCCGCCCGTGACTTCCTGCGCGATTCCGGGAGCGAATTGCTGCGTGGTTTCCTCGACGGCAACCGCGGTCTGATCTAGGTATTCCCGTTTCATTCGCGCATATTCTTCCGCTCCTATTTTTTCCTCATCCGACCAGTTCGGGTAATCGTGCAAGTCGACATAATACCTTTTCAGGATGTCGGCAAACTGGCCCAGCTCCTGCTCGAAGTTGTCTGTCGAATAGTAGTGGTCTTCCTGCAGATAATCGGTCCGCTGCAGGATGTCGGCGGCCGCCAGCAAGGAGAGGGCGACCAGGCAGACAAACAGGAGAGAAGCGGCTGCCAGGCTCCATTTATTTTTCGATTTTGTATCCAATGCCCCATACCACCTTTAGATATTTCGGATCTTTTGGGTTGATCTCGATCTTTTCCCGAATCCGGCGGACGTGGACAGCCACGGTGTTTTCGGCGTTTAGACAGGGCTCTTTCCATACGAGCTCGTAGATCTCTTCGATCGAGAAGACCCGTCCCTTGTTTTTCATCAAAAGCTCCAGGATTTTGTACTCGGTCGGGGTCAGACGCACTTCCTCCTCGTCGACGTAGACCGTTTTGTTGGTGGTGTTCAGCACCAGGCCCCTGACGCGAATCTCGTCTTCGCTGGCTGCATGGGTCCCCAGGCTGGTATATCTGCGCAGCTGGGATTTGACCCGGGCGACCAGCTCCATCGGATTAAACGGCTTGGTCACGTAATCATCGGCTCCCACATTTAACCCGAGGATCTTGTCCGTATCCTCCGATTTCGCGGAGAGCATGATGATCGGGATGTTCCGTTCCTCCCTAATGGCGAAAGTCGTTTTGATGCCGTCCATTTTTGGCATCATGATGTCGAGGATGATCAGATGGAGGTCTTCGTTCTCCAGCACCTCCAACGCTTCGAGGCCGTTTTCCGCCTTGAACACCTTGATGTCTTCGTTTTTCAGATAAATTTCGATCGCGTCGCGGATTTCCGCTTCGTCATCGACGACGAGCACATTGTATTTGGACATGCCTGTTTCCCACCTTGCTTTTCTATCTCGACCCTGGCATCGCGATTACCGGGGGGATGTCTCTATCATAACGGGCACTCTTTACGAAAGGGCTTTGAAAATCCTTACAAAATTCTTACGAAATGATTATATGGCATCTCTTGTCGGGCACACAAAAAAACCAACCTTCCCCTCGTATCCGGGGCGGTTGGTTTTGGTGCTTGTGGCTTACGATCCGTAGCTGGCGTAGGCGATGATGCCTTCCTCGTCGTCGAGGACCAGCTCGAGCCGAGCGGCGAAGGGATCGCGATTCATGTAGTGCTGCAGCCAGTACCGGATGGCTTCGATCAGGTTGATCTCGACGAAGATTTGCTGCCGTCCGTTTGCTTCCACCTCGGCGGAGAAGCCGTACTCTTCATCCCACATCAGCTCGACCATAACTTCTTCGGGTTTGATCTGCTTTTTGCTTGCGACATGCAGGCATACCGCATTGATAATATCTTGTTCCAGAATTTTTATTTTTTCCATGGATCCAATTCCTGTTTTTTCCGTTGGTTTTTAAAGAGAAGGTACACCTTTCGGATGACCACGAACAAGACGACGAGGGCCAGGACATTGATCATAAAGCCCAAGATCGAGCCGAGCATGCCGAGGTCGCCAAACAGGCTGCCAAACAGGAGCCCAGCCAGACCGCCAACCAACAGGCCTTTCATGAAGCCGCCTTTGCTCGGAGCAGCTGTCGATGTGTTTTTCATCGGCGTCGTCGCATTGGTCGAGTTGGTGTTGGTATTCGTCGTGGCATTTACATTGGAATCCGCCTTATTCGGTGTGGTTTTGGTCGGGGCGATCGATTTCTTCCCGGATTTGTAGCCTTTGGCATCAGCGTGATCGACATCCAGCCCGCCGGGAGCGAATACGAGTGCAAAAGCCATCAGCAGCATCAACAATTTTTTCATGAGAATAACCTCATCTCCTTCATATCTGCCTTTCACTATATAAGTTTATGATTATTTGTCCGATTATTCAACCAGAACAACTTGTAAATAGCGGGATGTCACAAAATAGCCGTTATTTTTTGGAAAGCGGTGTCGACAACCCTTGAGGAAAGTGTTCCCAATTGCCACAAATAAGGGTCTGTAGTGTTTGCTTATTTGCGCAAATGGTGTTATGATATGATGTATGTTAAAAAGACATGAATACCCGGGAACGATTTTGCGGCCTCATGCATGGGGTTTCAAGCGGAAACGGTTTGCAAGGGTTTCTTGCTTTTTATCAATTGTTTACATGAGGAGGCAACAATCGTGATCGGAAAAGTAAAATGGTTTAATGCAGAAAAAGGTTTTGGTTTCATCGAGCGTGAAGATGGTGACGACGTATTCGTACACTTCTCCGCTATCCAAGGCAATGGTTTCAAAAGCCTGGAAGAAGGACAAAGCGTAGAATTCGACATCGTGGAAGGCAACCGCGGACCACAAGCAGCTAACGTAAACAAGCTGTAAATCCTTCTGATAAATAAGGATAAGAGGGCTGATTCCAATTCAAGGAATACAGCCCTCTTTTTCGGTCATTTTAAGTAGTTGGTACTGTATATTGTCGTAAAGGAGATTGACGTGCATTGGCAACATTTTATGAATTTGGGCTCCATCATTCGGTGACCCGCGCCCTGAGTGACATGGGCTTTGAGGAAGCGACTCCGATTCAGGAGGAGACGATTCCAGTCGTATTGCAGGGGCAGGATTTAATTGGTCAGGCCCAGACCGGTACAGGGAAGACCGCGGCTTTCGGAATTCCGCTAGTGGAAAAAGTGAGCGGCGAAAAGGAACAGATCCAGGCTGTCGTCCTGACCCCTACCCGGGAACTGGCCGTTCAGGTCGCAGAGGAATTGAACAAGATCGGCAACGTCAAAAGGATTACGGCGCTCCCGATCTACGGCGGCCAGGATATCACTAGGCAGATCCGGGCGCTGAAGAAGCATCCGCAGATTATCGTCGCAACGCCGGGCCGTTTCATGGACCACATGAACCGCAGAACCATTCGCCTCCAGGGAGTGGAAATGGTCGTTCTCGATGAAGCGGACGAGATGCTGAACATGGGCTTTGTGGATGACATCAAGGCGATCCTGAAAGAGATGCCGGAGGAACGGCAAACGCTGCTGTTTTCGGCGACGATGCCGCGTCCGATTCAGGAGATCGCCCGCAACTTTATGAAGGATCCGGTGACCATCTCGATCAAGGCCAAAGAATTGACGGTACCCAACATCGTGCAGCATTACATGGAGGTCCCGGAGAAGCAGAAGTTCGACGTGCTGTGCCGTCTTCTGGACATTCACTCGCCCGATCTGGCGATCATCTTCGGCAGAACCAAGCGGCGCGTAGATGAGCTGTCGGAGGCATTGAACAAGCGGGGTTACGGAGCGGAAGGCATTCACGGCGACTTGAACCAGGCGAAACGGGACAGCGTCCTGCGCAAGTTCAAGGAAGGGACGATCGAGGTGCTGGTCGCGACGGACGTAGCCGCACGCGGTCTGGATATCAGCGGCGTGACGCATGTTTACAACTTTGACATCCCGCAGGACTCGGAGAGCTATGTCCACCGCATCGGCCGTACGGGACGGGCAGGCAAAACCGGTCTGGCGATCACGCTGGTCACCCCGCGTGAAATCGACCATCTGCGCTATATCGAAAAGACAACCAACCGCAAGATGGAGAGAAGGCCTGTGCCTACGCTCGCCGAAGCGATCGAAGGGCAACAGCGCCTCACGGTGGAAAAATTGATGGAGACGGTCGGCAGCGATGGTCTGACGATGTACAAATCGCTGGCCGAGCAGCTTCTCGATGACGTCGACTCCGTTTCGCTGGTCGCCGCCGCGTTGAAGATGCTGACCAAAGAGCCGGACACGACGCCAGTCCGCTTGACAGAGGAAGCCCCTCTCCGCGTCGGCAAGAAGAAATTCACGGATCAGTCCCGTGGAAGAGGCCCGCGTCCAGGAGCCGCAAAGCGCGGGGGCGGCGGCGGTTTTGCGAGAGCCGGACAAGGAAAAGGCAGACCGCCGGTCAACCCTCGAGGCAGAAGAGAGCGGGACACCAGCAGAGATCGGGCTTGGGGCAGAGACCGCGACTAGTCTATAGTCCCTATCCCCGATTCGATGCCTGGCTGAGCCAAGCCTATTGGCGCTGGCGAAGCGAGGGCAGCGCTGATGTCGACAGTACAATTTTATAAATACCTGACGACCAAAAAAGCCGCTCAGCATATTCATGCGAGACGGCTTTTTTCGTTTGTGGCGGATGTCTGGACACTGGCCTGGCGGGACCATGTCAGACTTCCATGGTGGAAAAGGGCCGAGTCGATCAGACCCAGCCTCTCGCTCTCATGGCTTCAGCGATGCGCTTCAGCGAGATCATGTAGGCAGCTGTGCGGAAATCGGTGTTGTATTCCTGGGCGATGCTGCGAACAGCGCGGTAGGACTGCGTCATCACATCGCGGAGCTTCTGGTTGACCTCTTCCTCGCTCCAATAGTAATTCATCAGGTTTTGCACCCATTCGAAGTAGGAGACGGTCACGCCGCCTGCATTGGCCAGGATGTCCGGGATGACCAGGGTGCCGTTTTGATGCAGCACCTTGTCAGCGTCTGGGGTCGTCGGGCCGTTTGCGGCTTCCGCGATGATGCGCGCTTTGATTTTATGTGCATTTTTCCGGGTAATCACATTTTCCAGTGCGGCCGGCACGAGAATGTCTACATCCAGCTCCAGCAGCGCCTCCCGATTTTGCAGATGGTAGCGCGAGTCGTAGTCCAGGATGGACGAGGTATCCTTCAAGCGCTCCACTTCGGCCAGATCCAGTCCGGCAGGGTTGTAGAGGGCCCCTTTGGAATCGCTGATGGCCACAATCTTGCAGCCCAAACCGGACAAGAGATCGGCTGCGATCCGGCCGGCATTGCCGAAGCCCTGGATGGCGACGGTGGCGTTTTGCAGCGGTTTGCCCATATCCTTCAGCGCTTCTTCGATGGTATAGACACAGCCGCGTGCCGTGGCTTCGCTGCGTCCTTTGGAGCCGCCGATGATCAGCGGTTTGCCGGTAATGACGCCCGGGCTGTAGGCGCCTTTGATGCGGCTGAACGTATCCATCATCCAGCCCATGATTTGCGGATTGGTGTAGACGTCCGGGGCAGGGATGTCTTTATCCGGACCGACGATCTCGGCGATTGCTTCCATGAAGCCGCGGCTGATGCGCTCAATTTCTCCCTTGCTGAACTCATGCGGATCACAGATGACGCCGCCTTTGCCGCCGCCGTACGGCAGGCTGACCACGCCGCATTTGAATGTCATCCACATCGACAGAGCTTTGACCTCGTCCATGGTGACGTCGGGGTGGAAGCGAATGCCCCCTTTTGTCGGCCCGATCGCGTCGTTATGCTGCGAACGATAGCCTTCAAATACGCGAACGCTGCCGTCATCCATCTTGACCGGAAAGGAGACGTACATGACCCGTTTGGGTTTTTTCAAGATCTCGACGACCCCGCGCTCCAATCCCAGCAACGCTGCAGCTGTTTCAATCTGTGTCTGCACGATTTCATACGGATTCAGGTTTTCTCCTGCGCTTTGTAAAACCTCCTGTGTGATAGCCATTGGCTCTCTCCCTCTCTATTTCAGAATCTTTCCATAACTCTCTCTGCATATGCGGCGCAAATGGGTGAATCAACTTTTGACCAGATGCGGACTTCGTTTATGAGAACATTTTACGCTTTTAGAATTGATCGAAACAATATAGAATGTAGATGAAATTAATGCCGAAATGAGATGAATGAACGGGAGAGGAGGGGAGTCGCCGGTGGAACTCAGGCAGATCCAGTATTTTATCGAGGTAGCCAAGCGGGAGCACGTGACGGAAGCATCCCATGCGCTTCATGTCGCACAGTCTGCCGTGAGCAGGCAGATCGTCAATCTGGAAGCGGAGCTGGGCGTCGATCTGTTCATCCGGGACGGGCGGAATGTGCGGTTGACGCCGATCGGCAAGGTGTTCCTGGATCATATGATGCAGGCGATGAAAGTCATCGACAAGGCCAAGCGGGAAATCGAGGAGTTTCTCGATCCGGAGAGAGGCACGATCCGCATCGGTTTTCCCAGCAGCCTGGCCGCCTATACGCTGCCTACGGTCATCTCCGCTTTTCGCGAGCAGCATGAGCATGTGCAGTTCCATCTGCGGCAAGGGTCGTACCGCTCTTTGATCGATGCCGTGATCAAGGGGGAAATTGACATCGCTCTCCTCGGGCCGGTTCCCAAGGACGAGAAGCAGGTGATCGGCCATACGTTGTTTTTGGAAAAGATCGTAGCGCTGCTCCCTTCGCATCATCCGCTGGCGAAGGAAAAGAAGCTGCAGCTGAGCCAGCTGCGGGAGGAAGCATTTGTCCTGTTTCCGGAGGGGTTTATTTTGCGCGACTTGGTCGTCCATGCTTGCAGTCAGCAAGGCTTTCGGCCGACCGTTTCCTTCGAGGGAGAAGATATCGACGCGATCAAGGGGCTGGTCGCCGCCGGACTCGGGGTCACGCTGCTTCCCGAAATTACGCTGACCGACAATCGGCCCCGCAACACGGTGACGATCCCGGTTACGGAGCCGAATGTGACGCGCACCGTGGGCTTGATCATCCCTGCCGACCGGGAATTGCCGCCCACGGAGAAGCTGTTTTGCGAATTTCTGAAGCGATTTTTCAGCGTTTTAGAGGGATACGATTTGTAGACAGCGCGGGCTTTCCGCGTAAATAGAAATGGGTCAGCAGCACCGACCAGATCAGGCAGATCGCCGTGAGGGCCAGTTTATCGGGGAGCGGTGCCGTTTTGCTGAACAGGATGGCGGCAATGCCCGCCGTCAAAAGCCACAACAGCGAGAGACACAGGCGCCTCGCTGCTTTTTGTCTTTGGCCGGGCGAGATCGGCAAGAGGCGAATCGCCGGCGGATGGACAATGGTGCGCATATGCTGGGTCACCTGTTTGCCGGCGGCAGCCAGACTGGCCAGGCAGAGCGTATACAGGAGCAGGTGTGACTGGGCCCAGGCCAGGATCACCCAGGTCACTGCGGACAGCCGCAGGTAGATGGAAAACGTCTCGCCCGTCCGCAGCACATGGCGAACGAGAAGGAAGAGGTAGGCATTCTGTTTGGCACCTGTCAGCTTATCGAAAAGGCGGACGGCCCAGCTTCTGCCGCGAATCTTTTTGCGCTTGTGAGGAACGTCGATGAACATGTTCAGGATGCTGTAGTAAAGGTCAATCCGCTTGTTTTCCTTCTCCATCAGGACCGGCCAGGGCAGATGATAGCGCGCAGCATGCACGGCCGCCTCTCCCGTCAGGATCGCCATGGCCAAAAGGGCGCTTCCCAGGGAAATCAGGCTGCCGGTCCAAAAGCCGAACAGGAACAGTGAAATGACCGCCCAGCGGATGAGCAGCGGCATCAGCGAGCCGCGATGAAGGCGCAGGTGCCGCCAGTGCAAATCCAGACTCCAGGCTTTCAAAAAAATCAGGCAAGCAGCCAGCACCAGCCACGAGCCGGGAGCCTTGGCCGTCGCCTCGTAGACCGGGCGGACGATCACTGCGAGCAGCAGCATGCCGGCCGCTTGTACCAGCAGACTATAGAAAAAGGCAGTGCGCAAATAGGCCGCCATCGGATAGGGAGAAGGGGCCAGCAAGGCCAGGTCGGCATTGCGCAGGAAAGTCCGGACGGCCGCAGGCGCCACGACCGCAGCCGTCAACAGAGCAGCCGCCAGCTGTGTCCACAGACGGGGGGCGAGAGACTCCGCCGTTTGGGTATACAGATAGGCGGCCAAAAAATAAAGCACGACCAGCCCCAGCGAATTGCTGCCGGAGACGGCCCGCTTGGCCCAGCCCATGCCTGTATGCCAGGCCGCCTGCAAACGGGCGGCAAATAGCCGATCAACCGTCATGGCCGCACACCTCGCACGCAAGCCAGGAAAAGCTGGTCCAGAGAAGCCTGGGGAAGCTGGGCCTGGCTCTGCATCTGGGCGAGGGTGCCGTGGAGGGCGATCTTCCCTTCGTGTACGACGACAAAGCGATCGACATAGGTTTCGGCCAAGGCCAGTACATGCGTGGACAGCAAAATCGCGGTCCCTTCTTTTTTCAGTGCGGTCAGCTGGTCAAGCAGCGTCTCGGTCGCCAGCGGGTCGAGGCCGACAAAAGGCTCGTCGACGACCAGCACATCCGGTTTGACGAGAAAGGCACAGAGGATCATCACTTTTTGCCGCATGCCCTTGGAAAAAGAGCCGGGAAAGTGATCCGCTCTGGCTGTCAGCCGAAACAAATCCAGGAGCTGCCGGGCACGCTCCTCAAATTGCTGGTCCTCCAGCTGGTAGGCATGGGCCATGAACTGCAGATGCTCCCAGAGGGTCAGCTCCTCATACAGCTCCGGGGTCTCCGGTACGTAAGCGATCAGCGGCTCCTTATCCGTGGCGAAGGAGATCGAGCCGGATGTCGGCTGCAAAAAGCCGAGAACATGCTTTAAGATGGTGCTTTTTCCTGCACCGTTGAGACCGATCAAGCCGACGATTTCGCCGGCCTGAACGGTAAAAGATATATCGTGAATGGCGGGCCTGGCAGCCGTGTAGCCGCCCGTAATCCGCTCCAGTGTAAGCATTCCGTTTCACCTCGTCGTCCGTACTTTTCCCCGTAGACGGATCATCCTCCCTCCATCATATCACGAATCAGAGAAAAGCCGAACCGAGGCTGGACCCTGGAATTTATACGATTGCGAGCAGGAACGTCAGACCCGACAGCAGGACAGAGGTGACGGCCATCGCGATCAGCGGCTTCGCGGCCTTGGTGCGCATGTCGCGCAGGTTTACGTTGAGCCCGAGGCCGACCATCGCCATCGTCAGGACAAAGGTGGTCAAGCTGGCGACTGAACTGTGGAAGCTGTCGGAGACGGGGATGAGACCGCCCAGCACGTAGCTGCCGATCACACTCATCGCGATGAAGCCGATCAAAAACCAGGGAAATTCAATTTTGGCTGCGCCCTCCACCTTGCCGGTTTTTTTCATCCAGACCATCAGGAGAAAACAGAGCGGAACCAAAAGCAGGACGCGTCCCAATTTGGCCAGCAAACCGATCGCCAGCCCGTCATCTCCTGCGGGAGCGGCTGCCAGCGCGACATGCGCGATTTCGTGAAGACTCACCCCGGACCAGGTGCCGTATTCGAGAGGCGACAGCGGCAAGAGCGGTCTTACGAGGGTATAGGCGACGGCAAAAACCGTGCCCACCAGTGCGATGATTCCGACGCCGATGGCCGTGTCTTCATCCTTCGCCTTAATAATCGGCGAGACGGCGGCGATGGCGGCAGCTCCGCAGACCCCGGTCCCGACGCCGAGCAGCATCGATAAGGACATATCGGCTTTAAGGCTCTTGGCAATCAGCAAAGTAAGGCCGATGGCAAAGACGATTACGCCCGCATCGTAGAGCAATAGCCCCAGCCCCTCATGCAAAACGACGTTGATATTCAGCTTGAGGCCGTAGAGAATAATCGCCAAACGCAGCAGGCGCTTGGCGGAAAACTGAATGCCGGAGCGAATCGATTCCGGGTACCCCCAGATTTGACGGTAGGCGATGGCGATCAGAATCGCACAGGCCAGCTGTCCTACCCGGTCAAAGCCGGGAATTTGCGCCAGTGCGTAGCCGAGGATCGCGACGACAAAGGTAAACCCGACGCCCAGGAGCCAATGGCGGGAGGACGGGGTTTGGCCTGCTTTGGCAGGAAGCGCAGCGGCGACGGCGTCCTGCGGCCGCTCTCCTGCCGGCTGTTTCCATGGTGTTCGCATAGCATTCAACTCCGTTGCAGTATGGTACGTGCGATGTTCCCAACCACTTTCAGCATAAGGGAAACTTGTATATAAGAAAAATAAATCATTGTGATAGAGTAGATAAGGAAAACAGTATAATGAAACCATGAGGAATGAAGAAAAAGAACAGGGAGGCAGGTCACCGCGAGATGGATCAGTCTTTGCTTGTCTTTGTCACCGTCGCAGAAAAAGGCAGCTTTTCCCGTGCAGCGGAGCAGCTTCACATGACGCAGCCGGCGGTAAGCCAGCAGATCCAGGCGTTGGAACGAGGGCTCGGCACCCGTCTGCTGGAGCGGAACAATAAATACGTTCGCCTGAACAAGGCGGGAGAGATCGTCTACCATCATGCCAAAGAAATCCTGGGGCTGCACGGGCGCATGCGAGATCTGGTCAATGATCTTCTGCATACCCCAAGCGGCAATCTGGTGATCGGGGCCAGCTATACGTTCGGAGAGTACGTACTGCCCCACGTGATTGCCCGCATGCGCGAGCGCTATCCCCTGATCCGGCCCAGCATCTCGATCCACAATACGAAGGAGATCGTCGAGCTGGTCCAAAACCGTCAGCTGGACGTGGGGATCGTCGAGGGGGAATGCCGGGACGACAAGCTGAGTATCGAGCCGTTTGCGGATGATGAGATGCAGATCATCGCCTCTCCGGCTCATCGGCTGGCCGGGCGGGATTCGGCGGCGATCCCGGAGCTGGAGGAGGAGACGTGGATTGTCCGGGAAGAAGGGTCGGGAACCCGGGAAGCGGCAGACAAGATGTTTGACAGGCTCGCCTTCCGTCCGGAGAGCTTGATGGAATTCGGCAGCACACAGATCATCAAAGAATCGGTGGAGGCGGGCCTGGGCGTAAGTCTGCTGTCTACCTGGGCGATCCGCAAAGAGCTGAAGCTGGGCACACTGACCATCATCAGGCACCCGGAGATGCCCATCCGGCGGAAGTTTTCACTGGTTACCCAGGCAAATCCGTTCCGCACCAAAGCGCTCGAGATCTTTTTGGAGCTGGTGCGTCATGATGAGGTCGTCACGACCGGAGCGGGAGAGTCGGAATAAGGAAACGCGGAGACTCCCGTTTCGGATCGCTCCTTTTTCACCGAACGCAGAAAAGGGTAAGATGGTAGCAAGAAGGTTAAACAAGGGAGCGGAAGAACGTGGGCAAAGAACCGTTTACGGTCGAACAGTTATTGCAGCTGTCCGCTTTTCAGGGGGCAACCATTATCGCCGGCATCGAGGGGCTGAAAAATGAAATCTACTATGTCGACAGCATGGAGATACCGGATCTGACGGGCTGGCTCCGCCCCAATGAGCTGATCATCTCGACCGGCTACTCGTTTCGCCATGAACCTTATCTCCTATGCCGCCTCCTGGACGAGATGCACCGGGTCAAAGGAGCGGCCATTGCGATCAAGACCAAGCGTTTTTTGCAGGAAATCCCGGAGGAGGCCCTGCGAAAAAGTGACCGGTACCGCATCCCGCTGATCGACATTCCGGCAGAAATTCCTTCCATCGACCTCACGCATTCGGTCATGGAAAACATCCTGAACCGGCAGGTCACGGTCATGAAGGGGGTACAAGAGGTCAGCCAGCAGTTTACCCAGCTGGTGCTGAACCGGAGGAGCCAGAGCTGGTCGTGCTGCTGGGGCAGCTGCTCCACTGCGATGTGGCCGTGCTCAATCTGGACGGAGACGTGGAGAGCAGCACGCCCCGCTTTTTGCCGGAATCGATCAAGGAGAGGCGGAGCATTCAGGTCAATAACCGGGTCGTCGGTTATCTGGCGGTGACGCGGACCATCGAGGAGCAGGATCGCTATGCGCAAATGTGTCTGGAGCAGGCGGTGACGATTCTCGCCATCGAATATACGATCCGGCAATCTCTGCAGCTTCAGCGCGAACGCGAGCAGGAATCTTTTCTCGTCGAGCTTTTGTCGGGGACGGCAGGGCAGGAGGAGCTGTTGCGCCACCGGGCCAGGCAAGTGGGCATGCCGCATGGCGCACGCCGGTATGTGGTCATGCTGGAGCTGGCGGAGGAGGAGCTCCCGCCACAGCAGAAGGAAGAGCGGCTATTAAAACTGCTGGAGGAGATCAACCGCGGCGAGAATCAAAGCAGAAAAGGCGTCCTGATCCACGAGAAAATCGCGGTCATCTGCAGCACCTCCACGCAGGATGTGGCGGAGCAAAGAGAAGAGGCGGTCGGGGATCTGGAAGAGCTGACCGGCTGGGGCGGCGAAAAGGAGGGGGCAAGCTGGCGCTGCGGCATCGGCTGCCTCCGGGAGCGTCTCGAAGATCTGCCGGACAGCTACCGCGAAGCAAAGCGGGCCCTGCGAATCGGCCGCCTCATGCGTCCGGGTCAGCCGGTGGTCCATTTTGAAGACATCCTGGTGGAGGATCTCTTGGAGGAGGCAGCCGACCACCCGTCTCTGGCCTCCATGTCCCGGATGTTTATCGAGCCGCTTGTCGCCTATGACCGGGAATACGGGACGGAGCTGTTAACCACGCTCGCATCCTTTTTGCGTTCAGGCGGGCAAACCAAAAAGGTGGGCGAGGAGCTGTTTATCCACCGCAACTCGGTCTTGTACCGCCTGGAGAGAGTGGAGGAAGTTCTCGGCGTCGATCTCCATGATGCGGAAACAAGATTTCGTCTCGATTTGGCGATGAGAGCATGGAAGCTGAGAGAGCTGGCGGAGGATACGGACCGTTTGTGAGGCCGCCAAAAAATATGCCGTTTCTTTTGGGTCTCTTCCCATAGGGGGAAAAGACCCGTTTTTGTTATAGTGGGAATTACCTTTCGAGTACAAATTATTCGACAAATGGGAGGGGGTTTGCTCTCAGAGCGAACCAGTGGTTCGTTAACAGAAACAGAGAAGGTGGACAAGCATGCTAAAGACGCTGGATAACGCACTGGATCTGCTCACGTATTTTACCAGGGAAAAACGGCAATGGGGCGTTCGTGAACTGGCCAAAGAGATGCATGTGAGTCATACCGTCGTGTACCGGATTCACGCCACGTACGAGCGCTACGGATTTGTCAGACAGGAAGCCAAAACGAAAAAGTACGAGCTGGGCTTCGCCTTTTTGGAGTACGGTTCCATTCTCCGGGACAATCTGGATATGACCCAGTTGATTTACCCGGTGATGAAAAAGACCGCCGATGCGACCCGCGAATCTGTCTTCTTAACCTGGCTGGATGGCACGGAGGGCATCTGCCTGGAGATCGCCGAGAGTCAGCAAGCGGTCAAATACGCATTTTCGGTCGGTACCCGGACGCTGCTGTACGCGGGTGCCTCGAACAAGGTGATCATGGCCTATCTGCCGCCGGATGTACAGACTGCCATCATCGGGAAAGGCTTGCTTGCCAAAACGGCGCATACCATCCAAAGCGAGGAACGGCTGCTGGACGACCTGTCCCGGATCAGAGAGCAAGGCTGGGCGTACTCCGTCAGCGAGTATACGGACAATGTGTTCGGAATCGCCGTGCCTTTGTTTGCCTCGGACGGGAAAGTAACGGCTTCGCTGACCATAGCGGGTCCGGATTACCGGATGCCCGCTGAAAAAGTGCCGCATGCACTCGAGGTGCTGCAGGCGGCAAAAGAAGAGATACAGACGTATCTGCAACGCATTCTTTAACCCAAAGGGGGGTATTTCAATGAGCAGCATGAACGGCGAAAAGACAAAAAAGGAAAAACACCCTTCCATTTTTGAGCCTTTTGCGTTGATTCTCAATATTGTTACGGCAGTGATCGGTGCGGTGATCGGGATGCAACTGGTGACCTCGCTCGGCATCACGCCAAACACAGCTATTATCGGGGCATTGATTGCCATGCTTATCGCCCGTTTGCCAATCACCCTTTTTTCCAAGTACAAATCGGTTCATCGTCAAAATCTGGTGCAGACGTCGATCTCTTCCGCGACGTTCGGGGCGGCCAACAGCCTGCTCATCCCGATCGGCATTCCGTTCGTGATGGGAAAGCCCGAGCTGATTATGCCGATGCTGATCGGTGCCGCTCTGGCCATGTTTGTCGATGCGGCCCTGCTCGGCATCGGTACGGCAAGCGGACTGCTCGGCTCCTGGCTCGGCGTCTCCATGTCCGCCTTCGGGGTGGCGTTCATCGGGAATATCTGGGCGTTGTCCATGTTTGGGATCGGTCTGTTGCTTCGTCAATATTCGGTGCCGCTGTTCGGTGTGGATGTGAACACCGTCTTTATCCCGCACGGCTTCATGATCGGGGCCGGTGTCGTCGCACTGATTCAGGTCACGATGGTCATTATGAAAGGAAAAACCAAAGCGGGCGGGACTGCGAAAGCGTCTGCGGCAGGTACGGCTGGCGACGATTCTTCCGAAACGTATACCACGCCGGACAAGCAGACCACTCGCACGTTGGGTCTCGGTTTTGTCGCCTACTTGATTATTTCGTTGATCCTCGCGATCACGGGCGGACTGATCACCGAAATGTCGCCGGGCATGTTTATCGGCTTTTTGATCTTCGCCGCTTTTGCCGCTTATGTCCATGAGCTGATCGTCGGGATCGCCGCGATGCACTCGGGCTGGTTCCCTGCCTTTGCGGTGGCCCTGATCACGCTGATCATCGGCCTGTTGATCGGCTTTCCGCCGGTCGCGCTGGCCCTGCTGGTCGGTTTTAGCGTGGCGACAGGCCCTGCTTTTGCCGACATGGGCTACGATCTCAAGACGGGGTATATTCTCCGCGGCAACGGGCAGGACAAGGAATTTGAACTGAACGGCCGCAAACAGCAGTACGTCACCGGGATGATTGCCTTTGGCGTGGCGCTGATCACGGTGATGTTCACGTACCAGGGCTTCTTTGCCCAGGGTCTGGTGCCGCCGGTAGACGCGGTATATGTGAAGACGATCGAAGCGGGCGCTTCGCCGGAAGTAGCCAAACAACTGCTGCTGTGGGCCATTCCCGGTGCCATCCTGCAATTTGTGGGCGGACCCAGCCGCCAGCTGGGCGTCCTGTTTGCCACCGGTCTGTTGATTATGAATCCGGGTGCCGGTTGGGCGGTTCTGGCCGGTATTCTGATCCGAATGATCGTTCTGAAGGTAAAAGGCAAAGAGGCGGAGAGTTCGATGGGCATTCTCGCGGCCGGTTTTATTGCCGGGGATGCAATTTACAGCTTCTTTAGCTCCATGTTTAAATTCAGCCAGAAATAGGAGGAGTTCACATGGCAAAAATCCGCTTGGATGAACGGATGATGGAGGCTGCCGTATACGGCGGGGCTGTGCTCGGCGGAGGCGGAGGCGGCTGGATCGAAGACGGGCTGCAGATCGGGCGGCTAGCTTTGGAGGTCGGCCAGCCTGTGCTGGTGACCGATGACGAAATGGCCGAAGACGATCTGCTCGTTACGGTCTCGCTCGTCGGGGCACCAGCCGCCAAGGATAAATTTCTCAAGCCGATGCACTATGTGCGGGCACTGGAGCTTTTGTCCGAAAAGCTGAAAAAGCCGATCAGCGGCATTCATACCAATGAAAACGGTGCAGGGACCAGCGTAAACGGCTGGTTCCAGGCAGCGGTGACCGGTCTTCCTGTGGTCGATTTGCCGTGCAACGGCCGTGCGCACCCGACCGGGACGATGGGGGCATTAAACCTGCACGAGCTGCCGGGATACGTCTCTCATCAAGCTGCTGTAGGCGGGCAAGGCGAGCGGTATGTGGAGATGAGCGTCTCCTCTACCATCGAAAAGGCAGCCTCGATGGTCAGAAAGCTGTCCGTCGAGGCAGGGGGCCTGGTAGCGGTAGCCCGCAATCCGGTCACGGTCGCCTACGCCAGAGCAAACGGTGCGCCCGGCGGTATCCGCCAGGCCATCGCGGTAGGCGAAGCGCTTTTGGCCAATCGGGGAGAGGCGGCGATCGCGGCTGTCTGCGACACACTGGGCGGACGGGTCGTCGCCGAAGGAGATGTGCGCGAATGCGCGCTGGAAACCACGGGTGGCTTTGATGTGGGCCGAATCGTTGTCGGCACGGCGGAGATGACGTTCTGGAATGAATACATGACGCTGGAGATAGACGGCAATCGGGTGGCTACTTTTCCCGACTTGATCATGACGCTGGATGCCCGCAC
Source organism: Brevibacillus composti (assembly GCF_016406105.1). NCBI lineage: Bacteria > Bacillati > Bacillota > Bacilli > Caryophanales > Paenibacillaceae > Brevibacillus > Brevibacillus composti. Next base: position 4,275,336 of record NZ_CP066308.1, on the reverse strand, counting down.
AGCGCGCCCGGTCGTGACGGCGGAGATTGAAAAAGGACAAGCGGTCGCGGTCATTCATGTGCCAGCCGAAAAATTGATCCTCAGTACCACGATGCGAAACAAGGACTTGCTGGGACCGATCGAAGATGTGATTGGCAAATCGATTTTGCCCTATCTCTAAGATAAGACCTGATACTTTTAGACAACGAAGACGGAGGGATCATCATGTCGTTGAAACAAACCATCACTGTTTTTGAAACGATGGATAGTGCGTATGTAAATGGAGAAAAGATCAAAAGCTTGTTTGACGGTTATGAAAATGTAGAAGTAACGGTCCAGACCGTGACGGGGGAAAAAGGCAGCACCGACTTCGTCAAGATCGTCATCCCCGGCAGCGAAGGGAAATCCAAAGGGGGCAACGCTCCTACCTTTGGCATCATCGGACGATTGGGCGGCATCGGAGCGCGCCCGAGCCGGATCGGGATTGTATCCGACGCGGACGGCGCCGTCGCGGCGGTAGCCAGCGCACTCAAGCTGGCCGACATGCAGAAGCAGGGCGACGTCCTCAAAGGCGATGTGATCATCACCACCCATATCTGCCCGGATGCGCCGACTCGCCCGCATGAACCGGTAGACTTCATGGATTCGCCTGTCGACATCCTGACCATGAACAAGTATGAAGTCGTACCTGAGATGGAAGCCATCCTCTCGATCGACACGACAAAGGGCAACAAAGTGATCAACCACAAAGGAATTGCCATCTCGGCAACGATCAAAGAGGGCTACATCCTGCGAATCAGCGACGATCTCCTGCGAATTATGGAGATGACGAGCGGCCAGCTTCCGGTCACCTTCCCGGTCACGATGCAGGATATCACTCCATACGGAAACGATCTCTACCATATCAACAGCATCGTGCAGCCTTGCGTAGCGACAGATGCGCCTGTCGTCGGGCTGGCGGTTACGGCTCAGTCCGCAGTTCCCGGCTGCGGCACGGGGGCCAGCCATGAGGTCGATATCGCCCTCGCCGTCAAATACGCGGTCGAGGTAGCGAAGGAATTCACCAACGGCACTTGCCGCTTCTACGATGCCGAGGAATTCGCGCGGATCACGTCGCTGTACGGCTCGATGAAAGTGCTGCAGACGCTGGGCAAATAAGACAACAGGCGAGGGGAGCTTCCCCTTGCCTTTTTCTAAGGAGGAGTATGTGCGTGAAACGCTTGGGGATGATTACAATCGGACAAGCTCCGCGCCCGGACGTGGCCCCGATGATCGAGACGTATCTCGCCGGACGGGCCGAGCTGGTGCAGGCCGGTGTATTGGACGGATTGAGCGCGCAGGAGGTAGCGGAGAGGCTATCCCCCGGAGACGGAGAGTATGTATTGACCTCCCGGATGGCGAGCGGAGAGGCGGCCGTCATGTCGCGGGAAAAAATCCAGCCAATTCTGCAGGAGAAGATCCGGGGGATGGAACAAAGCGGCATCCAGACGATCCTGCTCCTTTGCACAGGAGTTTTTCCGGGTCTGGCCGCAGAAAAAGCATTTTTGATCGAACCGGATCAAGTGATTCCGCCGACGCTGGCGGCGATGACAAAAGGCAAGCGGCTGGGTGTTCTCCTGCCGCTGGAAGAGCAAAAGGAAACGCTGAAAGAAAAGTATCATCAGCATGAACTTTTTCCCGTATTTGCGGCGGCATCGCCGTATGAGGAAGACGAAGGGAGCTTTCGGGCGGCTTGTGCCGAACTGAAGGAACAAGCGGACATCGTCATCCTGGACTGCATGGGCTATACTGAAAAAGCGAGAGAAATCGTCTCGGCGCTGACCGGATTGCCGGTCATCCTATCCAATGCTATGATGGCGAAATTGGTGTCCGAAATGATTTAGGAAGGGTTGAATTTGAAATGAAGCTGATCGAAGTCAGTAAGGGAATTCTGACCAACTGCATGGCGCTAAAGGCGGGAGAGTCCTTCTTGGTGGTGGCCGACGATGCCAAGCGGGAGCTGGGCGAGGCGCTCTGGGAAGCGGGCCGTCAGCTCGGCGCGGAAGCGATGCTGGCCGTCATGAACGAGCGCGAAAAATCGGGGCAGGAGCCGCCCGAGTCTATCAGTCAGGCGATGAAGCACGCGGATGTAGTCGTCTGCGTCACCCAGCATTCGCTCACCCATACCAAGGCGCGCAAGGAAGCGGCTGCAAACGGCACCCGCCTTGCGACGATGCCGTCCATCACCGAGGACATGTTCCTGGAAGGAGCGATCACCGCTGATTACTCCGAGGTGAAAGCCTTGACGGAAAAGGTGGCCGAGCTGTTGACTCAGGGAAGTGAGATTCGCATCGAAAAGGAAGGAAAAGCGCTTCGCTTTTCTACGCAGGGGAGAAGAGGCATTCCTAGCACGGGGGTCTATGTCAACCCGGGTGAGTCGGGCAATCTGCCTTCCGGTGAAGCCTACATCGCGCCGCTGGAGGGGACTGCCGAGGGACAGATCGTCGTGGATGGCTCCATCGCGGGAATCGGAAAGATTGACAGTCCGCTTCTTTTGACCGTCAAAGACGGACGCATCGTCCAGGCTGAGGGCGGCGCCGCTGACCGGCTTCTCAACATCCTCGGCGATGGCGACGGCCGCCTGCTGGGCGAATTCGGCATCGGGACCAATGACAAAGCCCGGATTACCGGTGTGGTGCTGGAGGACGAAAAGGTATACGGCACGATCCACGTCGCTTTTGGCAGCAACAATACCTTTGGCGGCACGATTGCGGCCGGAGTGCATATCGATTTGGTCGTAAAAGCCCCGGATGTGTATGCAGACGGGACGCTGATCATGAAAGAGGGCAAGCTCCTGGTGTAGACCAGAGGTTCCCGTGTCGTAGTTGAAGGCAAGCACGCCGTAGGCGACGGTTTTTCCTTCTTCGGTCGGACATACGGTGAGCAGGATGGACATCAGGTTGCCGGTTTCCCGGTCCCGCTTGGTGAATTTTACGGACAGGGGACGCATGATTTCATAGGTGTAATACACATGCTTGGACTGGCCGCTGCCGTCCGGGTCGGGCTGAAAGATCGCGATTTTATCGGAACGGATGCCCCGCGAACAGTCTGGTCGCAGCGGTATCCGCGGCGGTCCTCGTCGCCTGCATGCTGCTCGGACAGAAAACAGGGAAAGCGGGAACCTTTTTCCGTCTCGTCTCGGTGCTGATCGCCATCTTTGTTGGTACCGTCACCGCCTCGTTTTTCGGAGGCGTCGATTTCAGCCCGGGGGTATTCCTCCAATGCGGGTCTGCTTGCCGTCACCGGCGTAGCCAGCCGGATGGCGATCATGGCAGGAGGATTGATTCTGATCGCCCTGGGCCTGGTGCCTAAGCTGTCTGCCGCGATCACCTGCATTCCGGAGCCCGTGATTAACGGCATCTTTGGCATCGTCTGCGTCGCGATCGTCACCAACGGGATGAAAGTGATCCAGCATATCTCCCTAAACGACCGCAATATGATGGTGATCGGTCTGCCGATTCTGCTCACCATCGCTGTGACCGTGCTGCCCAAGGATGCGCTGCAGGGGGCCCCTGACTTTGTCGGCTATATCCTCTCGTCCAACATCACGGTGGGAGCATTGGCGACACTGGTCCTGAACCAGCTGATTCCGGAAAACAAAAAATGACGCAAAAACAAGAGGGTGCTCCTGATGCGGGGCACCCTCTTATCATTTTCCTTTCAGCATTTCTATCCGAAAGCATCCATTCGCGGCAGCGATTAAGCGGATCGGGAGACAATCTCAAAGCTCTCCGTGAGGACGATGCTCCCCTCTACGGACTGAGCCATCGGGCAGTTTTTTCTCGCCAGGTCGACGGCTTTCCTGACTTTCTCCTCCTCCAGGGCCTCTCCTATCACCACAAAATGGAGGTGAATCTTTTCTATCCGATTCGCCTGTTCTTCGTTTCGCTCCACTTCGGCCGTTACTTTCATGTCCGTGCAGGGCATTCTCATTTTTTCCAGCACCTTGCGCAATACCCCGCCGCTGCAGACAGCGATAGAGGAGACGAGCAGTTGAAACGGGCGAAACCCGTACTGTTCATCGCCGGATACGTGAAGCTCTCCATAAGCGAACTGGCCTACAAAGCCATTTTCTTTGGAATGGAATTCCATGAGCAGCTAACCTCCTGGCACCGTTTATTTGCTTCATTATAGAAAAAGAATGGGTATCGTTAAACAGGAGAAGTGCTCGGAAACAGAAAAAGCGACACTTTGTTCAAAACAAGCCGTCTCCCCGGTAGGTGGTCACTTCGTTAACGATCCGGCCATCGGACACGCAGTAAAGCCGGGGAAAATGTTCGCACAGCTCTCCAGCCTTGGCATGGCGGAAAAAGATCGGATCGCCCAGCTTCAATGTCTCGGGGCCGCGGTAACGGACGGGCGTCTGGACTTCACCGGCACCTTCGGCGGAGAGGAGAGCGGCACCTTCCGGCAAGAAAGGCCGGGGCAGCCTGTCAGCGCCTGCCGGGCCGGAAGCGACATATCCCCCTTGGGCACAGGTATAGATCCCTGCCACGGGTTTGCGAACGATCTCCACGGCGTAGCCGGCAGCCGGCTGAAAGCGGAAATCCAGGTAATGATCCATGAGTACGGGACAAAAAAAGCCGGAGCCTGCCGTTACCTCCGTGATCGCCGGTTCTTTCCCGGTCCAATGCAAGCTGCCTGTACCGCCGCCGTTAAAAAAGCGCAGCTCCGTGCCCATTTGCTGGATCGCCTCCAGGAGCAGAGCGCGTCGTCCGCGTACTTCCCGCCTGGCTGCCTGTTTCAACAGCCGGACGGCTAGATTTTGCAAGACGCGCCGCGGAGCCCGGTCCGCAGTCCCGGCAATCTGTTTTTCATAGCCCATGACTCCTTCGATGCGGAGGTGCTCGGATGCGGCGATCCGACGGAGAACGTACAGGGCTTGTTCCATCGAGCGGATCGGCGATCGCCACACGCCGAAGTGGAATCCCAGGATGTCAGTAGACATATCGGCATCCAGACAGACGGGCAGCTGGACTTGTGCCTGCTTGGCGAATTTTTCGAGATGCTCCACATGTTCGACAGAGTCCACCATGAAGGTGATGGTTTGTCCCCCCTTCACGGCGGCGGCCAGCTTTTCCAGCCAAAGGGGCTCCCAAACCGGGTAGCCCAAGAGCAGATCATCCAGCCCGTGATCGGCCAGATGAAGGGCTTCCTGCGCCGAGTAGCACATAACGCCTTGGAAAGAATCATCGATCTCCAGGATGTGCTTTAATAGAGCGACGCTGCGGACGGCTCCGCTCGCTATCCGTACGTTTTTTCCCTGACTGCGCAAGCGAATCTGCTGGGCGTTTACCCCGAGCAGATCCAGATCGACAAAAGCAAACGGCTTGGGGATCCCTGTAAAGATCGCTTGATAGTAGCGGTAATCGCGCATGGAACAACCACCTCCCCGCAGCAACCTGCTACACCCATCATAGTACAAATATTCCTTTAATTCGAAAGTTATTTACTTTTTCTTATTACACAATAAAAAAAATTGGAACCCTACTTTATGAATATTTTGTGATAAACTATCTCCCGTGAGATTATAAACAATAGGACAGCGGGGGTATTTTACATTATGTTAGCAGGTCTTGAGAGTCTTGTAGGTGTTCTCAATGATTTTCTGTGGTCAAAAATCCTCATTGTTATGTTAATTGCCCTGGGAATGTACTTTACCATTCGAACTAAATTTGTTCAGTTTCGTTTGGCGGGCGAAATGTTTCGCCTGCTCGGCGAGGGGGCAAAGGGCGGAAAGAACAAGGGAAGCATCTCCTCCTTCCAGGCTTTTTGTATCAGTACCGCCTCGCGGGTAGGGACGGGAAACCTGGCCGGTGTCGCCATGGCGATTTCCGTCGGCGGTCCCGGTGCCGTTTTCTGGATGTGGCTGATTGCGTTGATGGGCTCCGCTTCTGCGTTTGTCGAAAGTACGCTGGCGCAGATCTACAAAGTAAAGGACAAAAGCGGTTTTCGCGGCGGTCCTGCCTACTACATGGAGCAGGGGTTGAAAAAACGGTGGATGGGTGTGCTGTTTGCTGTTCTGATCACGCTCTGCTTCGGATTTGTGTTTAACGCGGTTCAAGCCAACACGATCTCGCAGGCGTTCGGCACCGCATACGGGATTGACCCGCGCTTGATGGGCATCATCTTGTCTGTCGTCACAGGCATCATTATTTTTGGCGGTGTCAAACGCGTGGCGAAAGTAGCCGAATTTTTGGTTCCTTTCATGGCGGGCGCTTACGTGCTGGTAGCTTTGTACGTCGTTTTGACCAATCTGGGACAAATCCCAGCCGTCTTTGCGCTGATCTTCAAATCCGCCTTTGGCTTGGAGCAGGCCGTCGGAGGCGGGATCGGGGCGGCGATGATGCAGGGAATCAAGCGGGGCCTCTTTTCCAATGAAGCGGGGATGGGAAGCGCGGCCAATGCCGCTGCCACCGCCGATGTCACGCATCCTGTCAAACAGGGTCTGATTCAGGCGCTGGGCGTCTTCGTCGATACCTTGCTGGTCTGCAGTGCGACCGCTTTCATCGTCTTGCTCTCCGGCATGTATTCGACTGAGGGTCTGGACGGCATCGCCCTGACACAGGCGGCACTGAGTTCCCATGTGGGCGGCTGGGCCAGCTCGTTTGTGGCTCTAATCGTACTCCTGTTTGCTTTCAGCTCGGTCATCGGAAATTACTACTATGGAGAGACGAACATCGAATTTATGAAATCGGACAAAAAGTGGCTGACGGTATACCGTCTGCTCGTCGTCGGCATGGTGATGTTCGGATCGGTGGCCAAGATCAGCATCGTCTGGGATATGGCTGACTTGTTCATGGCATTGATGGCGTTGCTGAACCTGGTGGCGATCGCTCTTCTGGGGAAAGTGGCTTTCACCGCTTTGAAGGATTACATGCGCCAGAAAAAAGCGGGCAAGAATCCGGAGTTCCATGCGAGTGTGATCCCTGGCTTGCAGGTCGAATGCTGGCAAGAGGAAGCAGGCCGTGATCAAAAAGCAGTGTAAGTGAAAGAGAAGCTTTGAAGAATAACAGCAGGAGCGAGTGCCTCGCAGGAGGCCGCTCCTGTTTTTTTGTTTGCCGCCGTAAACGGGATCTCGTCCGGCCTCTTCTGCGTGGCGGGAGACAGCGGGAAGCGCTCTATGGCGAATGTTCGGATTTAATGTTCGTGTTTTCTGTATTGGGACGACTATTTACTTACGAAATATTAGTATATATCCGCAAAAGGCGAATAAAAATTATCCAACAGGTTGACTTAGTTACTGTTTTGCGTTATTATCCTAATTGTTGCGAAAAGGTGTTTCCAAACGAATAAGGCAGCTTCTCAACAATTCGTATATCCTCAGAAATAAGGTTTGAGGGTCTCTACAAGGAACCGTAAATTCCTAGCTACGAATGGGTGTCTCCGTGTACCCGTTCGCCAGTTAGGATTTTTTTGTGAGGAGGATATGAACATGAACAATATGAACGAAAAGAATAATAATTACGATGTGATTATCGTGGGGGCCGGACCGGCGGGAATTTTTGCGGCCTATGAGCTGACGCGGAAAGCGCCCAAAGCGAAAGTGCTGTTGATCGACAAGGGGCATGATATTTATTCGCGCCGTTGTCCCATCCTGGAAGAGAAAATCAAGCTCTGTCCGCCCCCGGCGGGGAAAAAGGATTTCGCCGGATGCTTGCCAGCCTGCTCTATTACGGCCGGTTTCGGCGGAGCAGGTGCATACAGCGATGGGAAGTTCAACATTACCACTGAATTCGGCGGCTGGATGACCGATTACTTGCCGCCTTCCCAGGTGCTTGACCTGATTAAATACGTGGATCAGATCAACCTGGAGCATGGCGCGACGACCAATATCACCGATCCGACGACGGAGACCATCAAGAGTATCGAGCAGCGCGGTTATGCGGCTGGTCTGAAGCTGCTGCGCGCGGAGGTTCGTCACTTGGGGACGGAGCAGAATCTGGAGATCCTCAAGTCCATTTACGAATACCTCAAAGAGCGCATCGACATGATGTTCAAGACAGAAGTAGAGGATATCCTCACAGTGAAGGATACAGAGGGACATCACATACAAGGCGTGGTTTTGAAAAACGGCGAGGAGTATCGGAGCGACTACGTGATGATCGGGCCTGGCCGGGACGGCTCCGCGTGGCTGACCGGGATTTTGAAAAAGCGCCGACTCAAGATGTACAACAACCAGGTGGATGTCGGGGTGCGTGTCGAGACCTCCGATGTCGTGATGCGGGAAATCAACGAACATCTGTATGAGGGTAAATTTATCTTCAACACCTCGGTGGGGACGCGTGTACGCACGTTTTGCAGCAACCCCTCCGGTCACGTGGTGGTCGAAAACCACAGCGGTGTGATGGCAGCCAACGGGCATTCCTATCAAGACCCGGCGCTCGGCTCCCAGAACACCAACTTTGCCCTGCTTGTCTCGCACAAATTTACCGAGCCGTTTGACAAACCGAATGAATATGCCCGCGAAATCTGCAAACGGGCGAACGACCTTTCAAACGGCGGTGTCATCGTCCAAAAATACGGCGATATTCTGCGCGGCCGCCGCTCCACCGAGTCTCGCATCCGCGAAGGGTTTTTGGAGCCTACGCTGAAAGAAGCCGTACCGGGTGATTTGGGACTGGTGCTCCCGTACAACACGATGAAAAGCCTGATCGAGATGATGGAAGCGCTGGACAAAGTAACGCCGGGGATCGCTTCCGAGCATACGCTCTTCTACGGCGTAGAGGCGAAATTCTACTCCGCCCGTCCGAAACTGACAGAGGAGTTCGAGACGGAAATCAAGGGGCTGTATTGCGGCGGCGACGGTGCGGGCATTACCCGCGGACTGGCACAGGCCGGAGCAGCCGGCGTGTGGATTGCGCGCAATATGATCAAAAAATGGATGGCATAGGCGATCGCCATAGGTTTGCCCCGAGGATGTCCCGTTATGATGGTAACGGGGCATTTTCTTTTCCCGTTTGGGCCAGTCGGGAAGCGGAACTTTTTTCACACATTTTTACAATCTTCGTAGTTCTTTCGACTATTTACAGTCTATAATGACAGAAGATACATTTTCCCAGTAAGACAGGTTACGAGGGGGTACATATGATTCGATTGATTCGCAACACCTTAACGAACAAGGAAGGCTTCATGATCTTTATTCTCTGGAATCATCTCTGGATTGCCGGGTGGATTGGACACCAGCTCAATGTGAACTTTTGGCAGCTGACCTCCTTGGGGTTGCTGGTTACTCTCATCGTTTCTCCGTTGTACTTCATCCGCAAGGACAGTCGCATCATACGCTATCTGGTAGCGGTGGGACTTCTCTACTATTCGATCGCATTTGACCACTTCACCCCTTATCAGGAAATCTCGTTCCTCGCTTTTATCGTCCTGGGCTTTTTAGCGGCGTACCTTGACTGGAAATTGATCGTCTTCGCGGGTGTCGCACAGGTCGCGGCAACTGCGGTCGGGTTTTATACCGGGTATTACCACTTGTTTGACGGAAACTTTACGGAAGTGAATCTGTTGCTGCGGATCGTCATGTTTATTTTGATGATTGCAGGCTTGGCTTATCTCTGCCTGGCCGGACAAGCCTCTCTCTCCATCGCCGAAAAGGCCAGACGCGTCGCGGAAGAGAAAGAACACCGCCTCACCGAGCTGCTGCGGGATATCAAGCTGGTGACGGAGCAGGTCGAGCGCACCTCCGAGCATGTGCATGAACATGCCGAGACGACCAAACGCAATACGGACGACATGATGATCGCGTTTAAAGAAGTGGCGACAGGCATGGAATCGCAGGCCAATTCTACGGTCAAAATCGAGGAGGAAGTGCAGTCCATCGACCAGGAAATTGTCACGGTCCATGAGCAGGCGGCCACGATGAAAGCAGAAGCCGATCAGAACAGCCGCCGCCTGGCCGAAAGCATCAGCATGATGAATGAGCTGTCGGGGCAGATGGAGCAAATCGTGCAGGCCGTGCATGTCGCCTCTTCGACCATCCGCGAGCTGAACAAACAGGCCAACCGGGTAGAGGAGATCGTGGAGACGATCAATCAGATCGCTACGCAGACCAATTTGCTCGCCTTGAATGCGGCGATTGAGTCGGCCCGGGCCGGCGAGCATGGACGCGGCTTCGCCGTTGTGGCGGACGAAGTGCGGAAACTGGCGGAACAAAGCGCTACCGCCACACAAGAGATCGCGGAAATTTTGCAGTCTTTGCACCAGGAGAGCGAAAATGCCGTCAAGCATATGAGTACGGGCGAAGTTTCGGTGGAGAAGGGCCAAGCACTGGCCGTAGAGACCGTCGCTTCCATCGAGACGGTGCGTTCGGGGATGGAGTCGTTCCTGGAGGCCGTGGAGCACGTCCGCACCAGCATGGATCGCGTGAAAATGCGTTCCGGGGAAGTGGCCGCCGAGATGTCTACCATTACGGCCGTCACCGAGGAATCGGTTGCCAATTTGGAAGAGTTGTTCGCCACCGCAGAAAATCAGCACCAAAAAGTGCGGGAGATCACCGAGGAAATCGGCGAGCTGACGGCCCTTTCCGCGAAATTGAAGCAATCGTTCCAAAGCCAATCCTAAACTTTCGCAATCGGAAAAAAAGAATTGCAATTTCGTTTTGTTCTGCTAGAATGAATTCATCCAAGTGAATAGTTTCACCTTACCTTATCAAGAGCGGCGGAGGGACTGGCCCGATGAAGCCCGGCAACCTATGTACATGATGTGTACAGATAGGTGCCAATTCCTGCAGAACCTATGGGGTTTTGACAGATGAGGAAGAGGTTGGCGATATACGGCAAACTCTTCCTTCGGGAAGAGTTTTTTTCATAGGCGGGCGGATGCGGTAAGCGGAGGCTATTCCCTGGGGAGACTTGGTGCCAGCCGAGTTTTTCAAATAGAAACAAAATACGAAATGATCTGTAGGAATAGGAGAGAAGGACATCATGAAAAAACTGCTTTTGGCTTTGACGACATTTGCACTACTTGCAGCGGGCTGCTCGTCTGGAGGCTCCGCCCCCGAAGACAAAGGACAGGCGCAGGCAGGCGGACAGGAAGCTCCGAAAAAACGCGTCGCTCTGGTGCTGCCCGAGAAAATCGGGGTAAACCCGTTCTTTCAGCAAATGGACGACGGCGCGAAAAAAGCGGCGGCGGAATTCGGCGTAGAAGTGAAGACCATTGAATCGACGGACCACGGAGCGATCGAGGAGAATATCCGCGTAGCAGTGGCCGAGCAGTACGATCTGATCATCACCTCCTCCTTTGAAGCGGAGGACGCGCTGAAAAAAGTGGCGACGGAAAATCCGGACCGCACTTTTGCCATCATCGATACTCAAGTGGACCTGCCAAATGTGCGCAGCGTCATGTTCCGCGAGCAAGAAGCTGCTTATCTGGTGGGAGCCGCGGCTGGATTGGCTACCAAGACCAATAAGGTGGGCATCGTGGCCGCGATGGACATTCCGATTTTGAAAAAGTGGACGGACGGCTTCCAGGAAGGGCTGAAGGCCACCAATCCCAATGTGGAAGTGCAAATCAACTACGTCGGCAGCTTCAGTGACCCGGCAAAAGCGAAGGAGCTGGCTCTCCTGCAAGCGTCGAAGGGAGCCGACTTTATCTACGGGGCAGCGGCAGTAGGGGATCTCGGCGTATTCGAAGCCGCCAAGGAAAAAGGCTTCTACACCTCCGGCCAGGACGTTGACCGCACCAGCATCGACCCTGAGCACATCGTCCTGTCTCAATTGAAGGGGACCGATTCCGCCGTGTATGAAACGGTCAAAGCCTTTGTCGAGGGCAGCCTTGAGCCAGGTGCCGTAGCCTACGGACTGAAGGAAAACGGCGTGGGTGTCACCTATGTCACCCATGAGAGCGCGACTCCGCTGAATTCGTTCATCGGCGAGGAGGTCGTGGCCAAGGTAAAAGCGATCAAGGATGAGATCGTAGCCGGCACACGCACCGTGACGGATCCGCTGAAACAATAAGAACCCGTTCTATACGGAAACCGACTGCACTCCTGTAGTCGGTTTCCTGCTCTACGCAGAGGAAAAGGAAAAAGGAGGGAAACCTGTGACATACCGACTGGAGATGCGGAGCATGACGAAGCGGTACGGGGATTTCACCGCCAACGACAACGTATCCTTCACGCTAAAAGAAGGGGAAGTCCATGCCATCGTCGGCGAAAACGGCGCGGGCAAAACGACATTGATGCGCATGCTCTACGGCATGGAGCAGCCGACATCGGGAGAGATCGTCGTCAATGGAAAAGCGGTTGTCTTTCGCGGCCCGGAAGATGCCATCCGGCAGGGGATTGGCATGGTCCACCAGCACTTCATGCTCTTCCCCGACTTTACCGTCGCCGAGAATATCGTCATCGGGTACGAACCGCAGAAAAAAGGAGTCTTTCAGCGCAAGGAAGCGATGCAGGCGGTCCGTGCCCTCAGCGAGCGCTATCGGATTCCCATCGCAGAAGGCGCCAAGGTGTCTGCCTGTTCAGTAGGAGAGCAGCAGCGGGTGGAGATCCTCAAGGTTCTCTACCAGGGAGCGGATATTATCGTCCTGGACGAGCCGACAGCCGTATTAACCCCACTGGAGGTAAAAGAGCTGCTGCAGACGATTCGCCATCTGGCGGCTAGCGGCAAAAGCGTCATTTTGATCACGCACAAGCTGCAGGAAGTGATGGAGGTGGCAGATCGGATCACGGTGCTTCGCGGCGGACGCGTCACCGGGACCGTTTCCCGGCAGGAGACGAATACGGACGATCTCGCCCGCTTGATGGTAGGCCGCGAGCTCCAGCGATTGAGTGAGCGGGTGCATCTGGAGGGCAAGCCGCTCTTGGAAGTGCAGGGCGTGACGGTACGGGAGAAGCAGACGTCCGTCGACGATGTGACATTTACCGTCCATCACGGAGAGATCGTCGGCATCGCAGGGGTCTCGGGCAACGGGCAATCCGAACTGCTCGAAGCGATTACCGGGCTCAGGCCCGTATCCTCCGGCGTCATCCGTCTGGGCGGCAAAGAGATCACCCGCCACTCGGTTGCACAGATCCGCGAGGCCGGCTTGGCCCATATCCCGGAAGACCGCTATTTATGGGGGACAGCCAAACGGGAGAGTGTCGAGGAAAACGCGTTGATGGGCTATCAGCGAAAGCCGGAATACTCCCGGCGCGGCATCATTATGCGGAAGGCGTTTCGCCGCGTCGTGGAAAGCTGGGTGGAGCGGTTCGCGATCAAGACGGGCTCCCGCCATCTGAAGGAAGAGGCGGGCAATCTCTCCGGCGGGAATTTGCAGAAACTGATCGTCGCTCGCGAGCTGGGGCAAGAGACGCCGCTCCTGCTCGCAGCTGAGCCGACACGCGGCGTCGACATCGGGGCGATGGAGTACATCCATCAGGCCTTGCTGGAGAAGCGCAACAGCGGCGACGGCATCCTCCTGGTATCGTCCGAATTGACGGAAATTCTCGCGCTGTCGGATCGGATTCTGGTCATGTACAAAGGGAAGATTGCCGGGGAATTGAAGCGTTCCGAAGCGACGGAAGAGAAAATCAGCGTGTTGATGGCAGGAGGAAGTATTCATGGAAGCACTCAAGCAGCTATGTAAGTCGCTGGTTCAACCGCTGCTGGCAGTCGTCATCGGCCTGTTGACCGGAGCCATCGTGATTGCCGCGGTGGGTGAATCGATCGCGGGCACGTACCAGGAGATGTGGAAGGGGGCATTTGGCAGCTTTTATTTCCTCACCTCCACGCTGGCGCGAGCAACGCCGATTATGCTGATCGGGCTGGGGCTCTCCCTCGCTTTCCGGGCGGGCGTCTTTAACCTGGGCGCCGAGGGGCAGATGGTCTCTGGAGCGATTAGCGCTACACTGGTGGCCCTCTATCTGCCGGCGCCCGGATTGGTCAAAATGCTCGCTGCCTTGGCAACGGGCGTGCTGGCGGGAGGGTTGTGGTCGCTTTTGGCTGGATATATGGAAGCGAGATTCCGCATTCAATTGCTGATCTCTTCCCTGCTGCTCAACTACGTAGCCGTCCTGTTTGCCGGGTATCTGGTAAGTGATCCGTTTCAGGACAAGACCGGGTCCGCGGCGATGCCGCAAACACCCATGCTGGAGAAAAGCGTTTGGCTGCCCAAGCTGTTTAGCGGCATGAGCCTCCATGCGGGCTTCCTGTTTGCCTTAGCCGCGGCGCTGCTGATTTTCTTTGTGATTCGCTACACGGCGTTCGGATATGAAGTGAAGATGCTCGGACAAAACCCGTTCTTTGCCCGTTACGGTGGGGTAAACCGGGTCCGCGTAATGCTGACGGGCATGTTCCTCAGCGGCGGTCTGGCTGGCCTGGCCGGGACGGTCGAGGTGCTGGGCTCCCACTATCGCTATGTGGAAGGGGCGCTGACGCTGCCCAATTTTGCCTGGACGGGACTGATGGCGACGCTTTTGGCCAACTCCCATCCGATTGGGGTCATCTTTACCTCTCTGCTCTTGGCCGCTTTGCAGACCGGAGCGATGGGTGTGGAGAGAAATACGGAGGTTCCGCTGGAGCTTGCCAGTGTGATTCAAGCTGTATTAATATTGTTCATTTCCGCGAAATTCAGCTACGACTGGTGGAAAAACCGCCAGAACAAGAGGAGGGAATCGCATGGCGCTGCTTGATTTGCTGGATTGGTCCCTCATCAGTTCGACCGTGCGGATGGTGACGCCGATCCTGCTTGCGGCCCTGGGCGGGGCGCTGTGCTCGCGCGTCGGCATCTTCAATGTCGGTCTGGAAGGCTTGATTCTGGTAGGTGCATTCTCCGCCATCGTGGGCAATCATTTTACCGGCAGCCTGCTGTTGGCGGTGCTGTTTGCGGCAGCCGTCACCGTGCTGTTTTCGCTCTTGTTCGCCTATATGACGATCGGCCTGCGGGCCAACGAGATCGTCGTCGGGGTGGCGATCAACTTTCTCGCCTTGGGACTGACGACGTTCGCGCTCCGGGCCATCTTTGATGTAAAAGGGGCGTTCTACGACAAGGATATGGCGGGCCTTCCCAAATGGCAGCTGCCGGTGATCGGCGATATTCCGGTGCTGGGCGATGTGCTGTCGGGACATTCACCGCTGGTCTACATCGCGTTTGTGGCGGCCATATTGCTGCACCTCTTTTTTACCCGAACGGTGACCGGCTTCCGCGTGCTGGCGGTCGGAATGAACCATACGGCAGCCCGCAGCATTGGCCTCAAAGCCACTCGCCTGCAAGTGCTGGCAATCGTGGTCTGCGGCGTCCTCTGCGGGATGGCCGGAGCGCAGCTCTCGTTGGGACAGGTGACCATGTTTTCTGAGGGCATGACGGCGGGACGCGGTTTTATCGCACTGGTGGCGATGATGCTGGGGCAGTCTCATCCGCTGGGAATCGTGGCCTCCAGCTTCCTGTTTGGACTGATGGATGCACTCAGTATTCGTCTGCAGGGCCTTTCCCTGCCGACCCAGTTCACGGCCATGCTGCCGTACGTGCTGACGATTCTGGCGATGTTCTTCCTCAAGGACAAAGGAGCCTCGACTGCCTCCGGCCAGCAAAGCACGCGGTAGGAGAGCAAAGCACGCGATGGGCAGAATAAACCGCGCATAAGAGCGGAAACCGTTTTGACATGTCAGGAGAGGAGAGATCGAGATGAATAAAGCGGATCGAATCAAACGCATGAAGG
Source organism: Brevibacillus composti (assembly GCF_016406105.1). Taxonomy (NCBI): domain Bacteria; kingdom Bacillati; phylum Bacillota; class Bacilli; order Caryophanales; family Paenibacillaceae; genus Brevibacillus; species Brevibacillus composti. The sequence continues at coordinate 4,259,672 of NZ_CP066308.1, read as the reverse complement.
TGCCCGCTGTCGACCCCGCCCTGGCCAAAAGGCTGCCGCCGGGCCAGGTGCTCACGGAGCGCTTTCCGATTTTGCACGAGGGGGAGGTGCCGGTCTACGACCTGAAGACCTGGACGCTGCGGGTATATGGTGAAGTGGAACAGGAAGTGACCCTGCGCTATGACGACCTGCTGGCGATGCCGCAGAGCGCCCTCACCTGCGACATCCATTGCGTCACCCGCTGGTCGCGCTTCGACAACCGGTTTGAAGGAGTGCGCTTCCGTGATTTCCTCGCGGCTGCGGGCGTGGTGCCGAAGGGCAGCTACGTGATGCTGCACGGCGACCACGGGTACACGGCAAATCTCGCGCTGTCCGATCTGGATCGGGATGATGTCCTCTTGGCCCACTCCTTTGACGGGGAGCCGCTGACTGACAAGCACGGGTGGCCGCTGCGGCTGATCGTCCCCCACCTCTATTTTTGGAAAAGCGTGAAATGGCTGCGAGGCATTGAATTTATGACCGAAAACAAGCCCGGCTTTTGGGAGCAAAACGGCTTTCACCTGAACGGAGATCCTTTCCGCGAGGAGCGGTTCTCCGGCGAAGCCCTGCCGATCCCGGAAGATGAGTGGGAGAAAAAGGAGTTTGATTAAAATGCTGCCGAATCTAAAAATTGACCCGGCCCAACTGCCGGAACGGGTGATCGTGTGCGGAGACCCGAAACGCGCGGGGCGGATCGCCTCTCTGCTTGCGGAGCACACTCTGATCGGGGAAAACCGCGAATACCACAGCTACAAAGGAAAGTGGAACGGCATCGAGGTAGCGGTGGTCAGCCATGGCGTCGGTTCGCCGGGCGCAGCCGTCTGCTTTGAGGAACTGGCCAAGGGCGGGGTAAAAACCATCATCCGTATAGGAACGGCCGGTTCTTACCAAAAGGAAATCGAGCCGGGCAGTCTGGTGATCAGCACGGCGGCCGTACGTCAGGATGGACTGACCAGTCAGCTGGTTCCTCCCGGATTCCCGGCACTGGCGGACCGCCATGTGGTGAATGCTCTGGTCAAGGCGGCAGAAGAGCGCCGGACAGGCCTCTATGTGGCGGAGGGCATTACCCTGACGATGGACATGTTTTACAACGGCGTCGTGGAATTTCCGCATAAGCTGTATCAAAAAGCAGGCGTCCTGGCCGTAGAGATGGAAAACTCGGCGCTCTTCGTCATATCGGCTTTGCGAGGCATGAAGGCCGGATCGATTCTGGCGATTGACGGCTACGCGGATGCCGACCTGCTGGAGACCTACGACCCGCATACCGAGACGACGCAAAAAGCGATTGAGGCGGAGGCGAAGATCGCTTTGGATGCGGTCGCGGCTGTATCGATCTGATCTGGCTGTTTTGGCTGGGAGAACAGCATTCATACATCGGGCACACCCAAGAGGGGTGTGCTTTTTTGTATTCGCGAGGAAATATGCTTCATCTCCCCGCAGCCTCGTGCCTGGGAATTTACAGAGACATTTCAGAACATTAATGGAATGTTCACGTTCTCTTAACTCGAGTGCCTTATCATACGAACTAACAAGTGAATCGTTTTCGGTTGGAGCCCTGGAGAAACCCCCGACATTCATTACCAAGCACTTTCATCCTGAAGTCTTTGGCAATTGTCTTGTCGCATGGGGTTTTTTGGTTTTGGAAAAGGAGGCAGGCCGACGTGAATCAGGCAGAATTTTATCAACGGCTTCACCGATTCAAAATGATTGCATCCGTCAAAGAGGCAAAATTTCTGGAGAAAGCGGCAGAGGCACAGGTCAGCGCGGTGGTGCTCTCGACGGGCAACATCGGGGTCATCAAACGCTACGTCGATCTGTTCAAGAGCCGGGACATCCCCGTCTTTCTGCATCTGGAGCGAATCGGCGGGATCAGCTACGACCGGGAAGGCGTCGCCTTCGTCGCTCATTACGTCAGGCCGGACGGCATCGTGACGACGCGCAATACCTTGGTGAAGCTGGCCAAAAAAGAAGGTCTGCTCACGATCCAGCGGCTTTTCCTGGTAGACAGTGACGCGCTCCGGTCGGGTCTGCAGTCGGTTCAGGAGACAAAGCCGGATGCGGTCGAGCTGATGCCGGCGCTGCTCCCCGAGATGATCGCGGAGTACGCCCGGGAGCTGGGGGAGACGCCGATCATCGCGGGCGGGCTGATCCGCAAGCGGGAGCAGATGGAGCATGCCCTGCAATTCGGGGCAGCGGCCGTCTCAGCAGGAAGCTATCCATTATGGAAGGAGTGTCTGGCCGATGTATCCATGCCTGTTGTTTGATCTGGACGGGACCCTGTTGGACAGCAAAGAGGCGGTGATTGACGCAGTCGTCTACACGGCGGAACAGTTTGCCCCGGGACGATTTGGCCGCGCCGACCTGGAAGATCGCTTTGGCGAGTCCTTTGATGACTTTTTGGCCTCGGCAGCGGAAAAGACTTATGACCGAAAAGCTGTGATGGACTGCTACTTTTCCTATGTCCGTGCGCATCACCAGGAGCATGCCCGCCTGTTTCCCCATGTTCGCGAGGAGTTGGAAAAGCTGTCGGCAGCGGGCTTTCGCCTGGCGGTGGTGACGAATAAACAGCGGGAGTTCGCCGTAGCGGGTCTGGAGCTGGCGGGAATCGCCGATCTGTTCGAGGTAGTGGTGGCTGTCGATGACGTCTCGCGGGGCAAGCCCTCAGCGGAGCCGATCGCGAAGGCATTGCAGCTGCTCGGCATGGAGCCCGGACAGGCGCTGATGATCGGAGACAGTCAGTATGACGTCCTGGCAGCGGTGGGAGCGGGAGTCAAATCGGTCGTCCTGGAGTGGTACGGACCGATGGAGTGGAAGTATGCCGTCCCCGATTACCGCTTTGCCGATATTCGCCGCTTTGCGGAAGAGATGATGGCCGTAAAGATCCAGGGAGGGGAGTAACGGATGGCGGAAGTGGTGTTGAAGCAGATTACCAAGGCTTTTCAGAGCCAGAACGCGGTCAAAGGTCTGGATTTGGTCGTCCCCGACGGCTCCTTTACCGTACTGGTCGGCCCGTCGGGATGCGGGAAATCGACGACGCTCCGGATGATTGCCGGGCTGGAAGAGGCCACGAGCGGGGAGATTTTGATCGGCGAGCAGCCGGTTACCCATCTGCCTCCGGGCAAACGGGATGTCGCAATGGTTTTTCAAAACTATGCTCTCTATCCGACGATGAGTGTCTATGACAATATCGCCTACGGACTCAGAAACCGGGGATATTCGAAAAAGGAATGCCAGCAGCGGGTCGGGGAAATAGCCGAAGTCGTCGGCCTGACGCCGTACCTGACGCGGAAGCCCGCCCAGCTCTCCGGCGGACAGAGACAGCGCGTGGCCCTGGCCCGCGCGATGGTGAAAAAACCGCAGGTGTTCCTGATGGACGAACCGCTCTCCAATCTGGACGCCAAGCTGCGCAACCAGATGCGGGTCGAACTGACCAGCCTGCACAAGCAGTTGGGGAGCACCTTTATCTACGTCACCCATGACCAGGTGGAAGCGATGACGATGGGGGATCAGATCGTGGTGATGAACGAGGGCCAAATCATGCAGGTGGCGGCGCCGATGGAATTGTATCTGGAGCCGGAGAACCTGTTCGTCGCCCAGTTTATCGGCTCTCCGCCGATGAATATCATCCCCGCCGATGGAGACGGACAGGAGCAGTGGGGGTTCCGCCCGGAGAAAGCGCATCTCTGTCATGCGGATGCTGTATCCGCATCGACCTTGGATGAACTGCTCCTTCCCGGCCGAATCCATTCCCGGGAGATTCTCGGTTCGGATGCGCTTTACCATGTGGAAACCAAGAAGGGACGCATCGTGGTCAAGACCGCTGTGGACACCTTAATGGACAGCGGTACACCGGTGATGGTGACGGTGCCGCGGAGCAGTCTCTACGTCTTTGACCGGACCACGGGAAGACGGGTGAGACGGGCGGAAAATCGCTTGCGGCAATCAGGTAACAGTCAGCAGACACCCGATAGAGGGGCGAATGAGCCAGCATCCGGCTTTACGCCAGGCAAAGGTTCGCACTCGCCGGGCAGCTCGCCCGAGCCCGCCCTGGCCAAAGGAGTGGTTGGATGAGAAAAGCAGCTGCTGCTCAAGAACTGCCCGCCGCTGACGGGCCAGCGGTTACGCGGACGGAAGCGCGATACGGTCTGGCTGAGTGGCTTGAGCGGATCCGGCCGTATCTCTATGTCACACCGGCCCTTGCTTTTTTCGCTGTCTTTTTCTTCTTTCCCATCGCCTATGTAATCTACCTGTCGTTTTTTGACTGGTCCCTGCTCAATCTGGAGGAGATCGAATGGGTCGGATTGGCCAACTTCGCGGAGATCCTGCAGGACAGCGATTTCCGGCAGGTGCTGGGCACGACCGTGGTCTACACGCTCAGCACGGTGGCGCTGGGGATCAGCTTGTCCTTTTTCCTGGCCCTCTGGCTGAACCGGAAGGCCCGGATTTACGGACTGATACAGGCGGCTGTTTTCAGCCCCCACATCATCTCGCTGGTCTCCGTGGCGATGCTCTGGATGTGGCTCATGGATCCGCAGTACGGCTTGCTCAATGCCGTTCTGGAGTTTTTCGGCCTGCCGGGCTACACGTGGCTGTCTGACACCAAGAGCGCACTCTTGTCCCTGATCCTGGTCAGCGTCTGGAAAGGGGTCGGCTACAATACGATCGTCTTTATTGCCGGGCTGCAGAGCATTCCGCGGGACATCTACGAAGCGGCTTCGCTGGACCGCTCCCCCTGGTGGCGGACACTGTCGCGGATCACGATCCCGATGCTGTCGCCGACGATCTTCTTTTTGCTCGTCATCAACACGATCTCGTCGTTTCAGGTATTCGACACCATCTACATCATGACGCAGGGGGGACCGGTCAACAGCACCAACATGCTGGTCTTCTACATCTATGAGCAGGGCATGGACTTTTACAACGGGGGCATTGCCTCGGCAGCTTCTGTCATCCTGCTCGGACTGGTCGGTCTGCTCACGCTGATCCACTTTCGGGTGATGGAGAAGCGCGTTCACTACCGGTAGTCATCGGATTGAGGCAGCATCGCAGCAAAAAGGATGAAGAGTGGAAAGGAGGCGGATCGGGATGCAACGAATCGGCATCAAGGCCTGGAAAGCCGTGGAGTGGCTGCTGCTTGCGGCAGTGGCGCTGGCCTTTGTGTTTCCGTTTCTCTGGATGTTTTTGACGGCATTTAAAACCATGCCGGAGGTCTACCAATTCCCGCCGACCTGGTGGCCGGAGTCCTGGCAGTTTGAAAATTTCGAGACCGCCTGGAGATCGGGACCGTTTCTCACCTATGTATGGAACAGCTTTCTCGTGGCGGCAGGGATTCTCGTCCTCCAGCTATTGACCGGAGTGCCGGCGGCGTATGCCTTTGCCCGCTATCGCTTTCGCGGCAGAGAGGCGCTGTTTGGCCTCACCCTGATCGCCCTGATGATCCCCGCGCAGGTCATTTTTCTCCCCGTCTATGTGGAACTCAGCCACTGGGGGCTGGTCAATACCCTGTGGGCCTTGATCCTCCCGTATGGGGCGAGCGCGTTTGGCATCTTTCTCTTGCGCCAGTCATTCATGCAGGTCCCGGATGAAATCATCGAAGCGGCCCGGCTCGACAACGCCTCGGAATGGAAGATCATGTGGACGATCATGGTGCCGATGGCCAAGCCAGTGCTTGTCACTTTTGGCCTGTTCAGCTTCATCTACCACTGGAATGACTATTTCTGGCCGCTGATCATGACCAACAGCGCGGAGGTCAGAACGCTGCCTATCGGCATCTCCATGCTCAAGGCGGTAGAAGGCGGCAAGCTGTGGAATGTGATCATGGCGGGCAACATGATTCTCGTCCTGCCGATTCTCGCCATATTCTTTTTCGCGCAGCGGCATATCATCCGCGCGTTTGTCTACCAATCCAAGTAATCCGGAGAGCATGTTTTCTCTGATAATAAAAGGAGGCATTTGCGGTGAAAAAAGTTCGTATATCGATGATGGCATGTGTATTGGGTCTGACGGCTGTGCTCGCTGGATGCGGCACCGGCAATCAACAGGGGGCAGGCGGACAGGCAAGCGGTGCGGGCGGTTCTGCCTCCCAGCCCCAGTCCCAGGCGGCTGATGCGAAGCCGGTCGAAATCGATTTCTGGTACGCCCTCGGCGGCCGCAACGGCGAAATGATCGAGAAGATGGTAAAGGAATTCAACGAGTCCCACAAGCACATCGTCGTGAAACCATCCTATCAGGGCAGCTACTACGAAAACCATGCCAAGGTGCTGGCCGCCGTATCCGCAGGGAACCAGCCTGATGTGACGATGGTGGAGGTAGGTTCGATCGGCGCTTTTGCGGAGGCAAAAGTCTTGCAGGATCTGGGCGAATACGCGAAAGGCGCGGAAGACAAGTACATTCCCGGTTTGATGGGCAACTCCTACTGGAAGGAAAAGCTGTACGCCATTCCGTTTAACCGCTCGACCCCGCTGCTGTATCTGAACCGGGATCTGCTGAAAGCGGCAGGACTTGATCCGGAAGGGCCGAAAAGCTGGGAAGAGCTGCGCCAGTTCTCCCAAGCGCTGACGAAAAAAGAGGGAGACAAGACGAAAACCTACGGATTCTCCACGCCGATTGACATCTGGTTTTACGAAGCGCTGGTCTTCCAGAGCGGGGGAAATATCCTGAGCGAAGACGGCAAAAGCCTGCTGATTTCCGAAGAGTACGGAAAAGCTCCACTGGCCTTCTGGACGAGCATGCTGGAAGAGGGCATAATGAAGGCACCTCCCGGCGAGAAGTACAATGCCTGGGATGTCGCCAAGCAGGATTTCATCAACCAGCAGGTAGCCATGATCTTTACGTCGACCGGAGATCTGCGCGGATTGAAGGAAGCGGCCAAGTTCGACATGGGTACAGCCTTTCTCCCGGCCAACAAGAGCTATGGAGCCCCTACCGGGGGAGCCAATCTGGTGATGCTGGCCAAGTCTTCCGATGAAGAGAAAAAAGCTGCCTGGGAATTCATAGAATGGATGACAGACACGAAACAAACCATCCCGTGGTCCCTGGAGACCGGGTATATGCCTGTAACGAAAGCAGCCGTGGACTCCGATGAGATGAAAAAGGCTTATGAGAAAGAGCCGAACTTCCAAGTAGCGGTCAAGCAGCTGGAGTACGCTAAACCGCGTCCGATGGTGCCGGGCTACAAGGAGCTGCAAGAAGTGATTATGACGGAAATCCAGCGGGCTGTATTAGGGCAGGCGACTGTCGACGAGGCGATTGGAAATGCTGTGGAAAAAGGGCAGAAGCTCTTGAAGAAGTAAGGAAACAGGCCACGGGGCAACCGAAGCAAAATGGAGGGAAGAACATGAACATCTGTATGGCACACCGCGGCTGGTCGGGAAAGGCGCCGGAAAACACGATGACCGCCATCCGATTGGCGCTGGCAGAACCGGCGATTGGCGCGATTGAGATCGATGTGCAGCTGTCCAAAGACGGCGTACCGGTGCTGCTCCATGACTTCACGCTGGAGCGAACGACAAACGGCAACGGGTTGGTTTCTGCATTCACCTATGAAGAATTGCGCACCCTGGATGCTGGACGCTGGTTTGGCGAGCGGTATGCCGGTGAACGGATTCCCTCCCTGGAGGAAGTGCTGCAGGCAGTCAAGGGACGCTGCCTGCTGAACATCGAACTGAAGACGGCCCCCGGGATGCATCCGGGCCTGTCCGAGACGGTCCTGGCTCTGCTGGAGCGGCATGATATGAAGCGGGACGTCTATGTCACCTCTTTTGACCATGAGGAAATCCGCCGATTCCGGAGCCTCGACGCCGAAGTGAGATGCGGCCTGATTGTCTGCGCAAATCCGGTTATGATGCTGGAGCAGCTTCGCGAGGCAGGAGCCACTGTCCTGTCCATCGCCTATCCGTATCTGACCGAGGAGTTGGTCAACGCTGCCTTTGAACAGGGGATCGAGGTAATCGCCTGGACAGTAGATGATCCACAAGCGATTCAGCAAATCGTAAAGACATATCCACATGTGCAAATCTGCACCAATCATCCGGATCGCATGCTGGCCATTTGCTAGCAGTAGGGTGCCAAGCTGATGCCCGCAAGTCGAGGGGCATCAGCTTTTTTTTGCCAGTCGAAAAAAAACGAGCCCCCGAAGTGACCCATCTCGCTTCGGGGGCTGTTTCCTGTATACGCAAAGGGAGCGCTTTGTCACTGCTGCGTGCGGGATGCACGGGAGGCGCATCTACCGGTAGAGGACAAACTTTCGCACTTGTTCTTGCAAATCCTCGGCCACTTTTGCCAAGGACTCCGCCGACGAGGTGACCTGCTGGATAGCAGCCAGCTGCTCTTCTGTCGCCGCGGACACATTTTGCGTGCCATCCGCCGAGTTTTCCGCAATCGCAGAGATCTGTCCAATCAGCTGGACGACTTGTTCGGTATCTTTGGTCATCAGCTGGGAATAGGCCTGAACCTCCTGAATCTGGCTGGCCACCTGCGAGACAGAATCGCGTATCTGCACAAAAGATTTACCGGCTTCGTTTACGACCTCGATGCCCAGGGACACTTCTCGCGTGCCTTTTTCCATCGAATCGACAGCCTGATGCGACTCGTTCTGGATCGAGGCGATCAGCTGCTCGATTTGTTGGGCGGAGCTTGCCGATTGCTCAGCCAGCTTGCGCACTTCATCGGCTACTACGGCGAAGCCGCGGCCATGTTCGCCCGCCCTCGCGGCTTCGATCGCCGCATTGAGCGAAAGCAGATTGGTCTGTTGGGCAATATCGGTAATGACTTGGACGATTTGGCCAATTTCCTGAGAGCTGTCTCCCAGTCGTTTGACGATGGTAGCGATATCGTTCACGGTAGCATGGATCAGTTCCATCTGATGCATGACCGTTTCAATTGCCTGGTTGCCGTGAGCCGCAATTTGCGAAGCTGTCATGGCAGACTCTGCCGCGTGTTGAGCGTTGGCGGCGATGTTTTGGATGCCCTTGGACACTTCGTTGATGGTGCTGACGCTCTCTGATACGCTCTGCACCTGCTGCTCCGCGCCGTAGGCGACTTCTTGGATGGAGGAAGCGATTTGTTCGGTCGCCTTGCTGGTCTCCTCTGCGTTTGCAGACAGCTCTTCCGCCGAGGCGGCCAGTTCTTCCGCAGATGTATTCACTTTTTGGATGATGTCGTGCAAGTTCGCCACCATGAGGTTGACGGATTCTGAGAGTCGACCGACTTCGTCTCTGCTTCTGATCTTCAATGGGTCTACTGCCAGATCGCCATCCGCGATACGGCCGGTCACGGAAGCCACTTCCACAATCGGGCGGCTGATTTGACGGGAGACAAAGAAGGCTGCTGCTAGCACGATGGCGGTAACCACACATACCAGGATGATGATATACCTCGTGATGGCCCATACCTGCGAGGTAATTTGCTCGCTGGGCATATGGAAGAATAGACTGTAATTCGTACTGGGAATCGAAGAGAAGGTAACGACGTATTCTTTTCCGCCGTCCTGATAAGTCGAGGATCCTGATTCCGCTGCCCCGGTCTTCAGGATGGTGGTCAACCCTTCTGGCAATGCAGCTTCTTCAATGCTTTTGCCGATCAGTTCTGGATTGGGGTGTACCTGGATCAGCCCTTTGTTGTCCACGAGTATCGGATAGCCGTCTTCACCAAGGTTCAAATTTTGCAGGAAGGTGGATGTGAAGGAATCTACATTGACAAGTCCCGTTAACACCCCAAGCTTTTGCCCTTCCTTGTTAATGACAGGGGAGGCGACGACAATCGAGCGATTGCCCGTCGTTTTTGCGATCAGCATGTCAGAAAAGCTGGATTTGCCCTCCATTCCCAGCTTGAAAAACGGACGCTCCCCGAGGTTGATTCCTAGACTGCCTTCGAAGGTGTCCGCTGTGACGATCCCGTCAGGGGAGATAAAGGTATTGCCGTCAAAAATTTTGAGTTCTTTGGTAAATCGGCGGATAAAATCGTTTTTTGCCTCGGCATCTGTAGACTGAATGTCCGAAGAACGTGCCAGTACCGTCACTTCCGTCAGTCTTCTGTCTAACCACTGATCCATTCCCTGGGCGGTGGACTTCGTCAAGTCGACCATTGATTCCTTTTGTTTCTCAATGAGAATCTGGGTGCTCTCAGTCAGGACCAGGTAAGAGTTGATGATCAGGGGTACGACAGCCAAAAGCAGAAACCAGATGACGAGCTTATTGCGAAGCTTGCTGAACAGGCGCATGGATGCAGCATCCTTTCGTGATTCATGCTAGGAAATCAGACTGCTGAGCCTTTTGCCCAGCAGTCTGATGACTGACAGTATTAGTAGCCCATCGCGGCTCCTTCACCGCGGGGGTCGGCACCGCCGAATTTAATGTTGGTTACAGGATCGATCAGGATCGCGCCGGATTGACCCATCGCATCCGTATAGGCCGCTTCCAGCTTTTCAACCGGATGGCCTCGCTTGATCAACTCATCCAAAACGTCCTGCGGAATGCGGCTTTCCACTTTCAAGTTGTTGGAGGAAGAACCCCAGTTGCGTCCATGCAGCCATCTCGGCGCTTCGATCGCATCTTGGACGGAGAAGCCGAAGTCGATAATCCGCGTCGCCAGAGCCGCTTGTGTCTGTGGCTGGCCTTCACCGCCCTGTGTGCCGTACAGGAGGTATGGTTTATTGTCTTTCAGCATCATCGCCGGATTGATGGTATGGAAGGTGCGTTTTCCCGGCTCCAGATGGTTGATATGGTTCGGGTCGAGGGAGAAGTAGCTTCCCCGGTTTTGCAGCAGAACGCCCGTGTCTTTCGCAACGATGCCGGAACCCCAGTCGAAGTAGTGGCTTTGAATCATGGAAACGGCATTTCCGTATTTGTCAACGACGGCCAGCCAGGTGGTGTCCCCTTTTGGATCCAGCGGTTCGACTGTTTTGGCCGCTTGCTTCATATCGATGCGGGCAGCCAGTTCTTTTCCATGCTCTTTGGACAACAGCTTGTCCACAGGAATATCCACAAATTCCGGATCGGTCAGCCACTTGTCACGGTCGGCAAATGCCTGTTTGGTGGCTTCAACGATCACGTGGTAGTAATCCGGTGTTCCTTCACCCAAGCTCCTCAGATCGATGTTGTTCAATATGTTTAGGATAGATAAAGAGGCCATGCCTTGGGAGTTGGGTGGCACATTGTACGCCTGGAAGCCGCGGTACTCAACGGAGATTGGATCGGCCCACGTGGATGTGTGTGTCTCAAAGTCTTTCAGCGTGAGCAAACCGCCGTTTGCTTCCATGTCTTTGACGATTTTTTGGGCGATTTCGCCTTTGTAGAAACCGTCCGCACCTTTTTTGGCGATCACTTTCAGCGTGTTCGCCAGATCTTTTTGCTTGAGGACTTCGCCCGCCTGATACGGCTCGCCGTTCTCTTTCAGGAAGGTCTTGCGGAACTCTTCAAAGCGCTGCAGATTCTTCAGGTCGTTGTCGGTCGGGTCAGTGGCGTATTTCGTCCAGTACACCTGGTTGGGCGATACCGGGTAGCCGTTTTCCGCGTAGCCAATCGCGGGATCAAGCAAGCGCTCCCACTTCAGCTTGCTGTCTCCGGCCAGCTCCTTTTGCGCGTAGTGGTAGGCCTCCCACCAGCCGGACACGACACCGGGCACGGTATTCGCAGACTCGTACCCGCGCGACGGGATCTTTTCATAGCCTTTTTCCTTGTAATACTCGATCGTCGCTTTTTCACCGGCACGACCGCTTCCGTTCAACGCCCGGACTTCTTTCGTCTTGGCGTTGTAAATCAGCCAGAAATTGTCTCCGCCGATGGCCGTGTAGTGAGGGTACACGACAGCCAGCGTCGAAGCGGCGGTGATCGCTGCGTCTACGGCATTTCCGCCATCTTCCAGCGTTTTGAGGGCCGCGGCCGTAGCCAAATAATGCGGAGTGGTGACCATCGCGTTCGGGGCCATCGTAGTCGGACGATTGGCCGCTTCCGTTACAGAGGAAAAGCTGGACAATCCGATCACAGCTGTCAAAGCAAGCGCAGAAGCCTTGCGCCAGAAACTCTTTTTCACGATTCTTCATCCTCCATTCTTTATGAATAAAGCAAAAAAACAGTGGAAACGATTGCTGATAGAGCCACCTCCTTTTGCTGAACACAACAAAAAGACCAATGACATAGGATCATCGGTCTCGTCCTACATCAATACTTCGGCAGCTGGCTGGCTTTTCTACCAAGTAGAGATGAGCCCCTATAGCTTTGCGTCGCCGGATTCCCCCGGGTTTGCCATTATCGATATTAATGAAAGGTATTGGTTAACATGTGTTCAATAAATATCTTCGGCATAATCTGGTTCGTTTTTTAGTAGAAAATGATATTTGTCACAACTACCTTGGATGATTGTCACGCTATTTATTCACCTATTCCCTGTTTTTCACAGAACGAATCCACGATTTGCAAATTTTGCACTTGCAAGTAGGCTTGGCCGGAGGGCGATTTTGTTGAACTATCGCGATGGAATCAGTATTATGGAATGTAAAGGTGAAGGGAAAGGTTGATTTTCATTGGAAAACAAATCGGCATCATCCAACTTTATCCGCAACATCGTCTTGGAAGACCTGCAAGAAGGCCGAGTCAAGGAAATCGTGACACGCTTTCCTCCAGAGCCGAACGGGTATCTGCATATCGGGCATGCCAAAGCGATTTGCCTCAATTTTGAACTGGCAAAGGAGTTTTCGGGCAGAGCCCACCTGCGCTTTGACGACACCAATCCGCTGAAGGAAGATACGGAGTACGTAGAAGCGATCAAGGAAGACGTGAAGTGGCTGGGATATGAATGGGACGGGCTGTATTTCGCATCGGACTACTTTGAAGAGATGTACGAGCGGGCTGTTCTCCTGATTAAAAAGGGACTGGCCTATGTGTGCGACCTGTCGGCTGAAGAGATTCGGCAGACCAGGGGGACATTGACGGAGCCGGGAACCAACAGCCCCTACCGCAATCGTTCGGTGGAAGAGAATCTGGACTTGTTTCATCGGATGCGCAATGGCGAGTTTAAGGACGGCGAAAAAGTATTGCGCGCCAAAATTGACATGAGTTCTCCTAATATCAATCTGCGCGACCCGGTCCTCTATCGGATCGCTCACGCCTCGCATCATAACACCGGAGACAAGTGGTGCATCTATCCAATGTATGACTTCGCCCATCCTTTGGAGGACGCCATCGAGGGTGTTACGCATTCGCTCTGCTCCCTGGAGTTCGAGGATCACCGTCCGCTCTACGACTGGGTGATTCGCGAGTGCGAGATGGATAAGGTGCCGAGACAGTATGAATTCGCCCGTCTGAATCTGACCAATACCGTGATGAGCAAACGGAAGCTGAAACAGCTGGTGGATGAAAAGGTAGTGGACGGCTGGGATGATCCCCGCATGCCGACCATCTCCGGACTGCGGCGGCGCGGATACACCCCGGAATCGATCCGGACATTCGCCCGCGAGATCGGGGTAGCGCGAACCAACAGCACCGTCGATGAAAAAATGCTGGAACATTTTATTCGCGAGGACTTGAAGCTGAAAGCGCCGCGTACGATGGCCGTGCTCCGTCCGCTCAAAGTCGTGATCACGAACTATCCGGAAGATCAGGTAGAGATGCTGGATGCCGAGATCAACCCGGAAGTACCGGAAATGGGCATGAGAAAAATACCGTTTTCCCGTGAAATCTATATCGAACAGGATGATTTCATGGAGAATCCGCCGAGCAAATACTTCCGCCTCTTCCCGGGAAATGAAGTGCGGCTGAAGCACGCGTATTTCATCAAGTGCAATGACGTGATCAAAGACGAGCAAGGAAACGTGATCGAAATCCACTGTACCTATGATCCGGAAACAAAAAGCGGCAGCGGCTTTACCGGCCGCAAGGTGAAGGGGACGATTCACTGGGTAGACGCCAAGCATGCGCTGCCGGCCGAATTCCGCTTGTATGAACCGTTGATTCTGGATGGCCAGGAGGAAGGGGCCAGTTTTCTGGACAATGTGAATCCCAACTCGCTGGAGACGCTTCAGGGGTTTGTCGAGCCGGATATGAAGGCGACCAAGCCGCAGGATAAATACCAGTTCTTCCGTCATGGCTATTTTAACGTAGACCCGAAATATACGAGAGAGGACAAGCTGGTGTTCAACCGGATCGTCTCTCTGAAAAGCTCGTTTGAATTGCCGAAGCAAGGATCTTGATAGTATGCGGGAAAAGCTGTTGACGTCTGTTGAGGACGCTCGACAGCTTTTTTGCGCGTGAGGCGCAAGCCTGTGTCTCTGTATGCGGGCGCTCCGGTTTTCTTCGGCAGGGCATCGGGCGTAGGCTGTCACAAGTTCCAGCATTGCGAGAGTGATCGCAGAGGGGTAAACTAGCATCATGTTACTCTCATTATCTTTTTTCACATAAAAGGAGGATATTCGAGATGGGAACGTCTCTCTTTCGGCGCAAGTGGACGACCGTCGATTTTGTTCTGATCGTCGTCACGGCGGCATTGTACGCAGTCGCCCTGATTATGCTGGCAAACGTGAAGCTCATGGTGGGCGTTCCGCTTCGCCCGGCCAATGCGCTGCAGCCTGTATTCGGCATCTTGTTTGGCATTCCCGGCTGTTTGGGACTAGCTTTTGGCAATGTGGCGAGCGATCTGTTGACGGGCAGCGCACCGCCGCACGCAGTGGCTGTCGGCTTTCTCGGAAACTTTTTGGGCGGATATATCAGCTATCTGGCAGTCAGCCATCCGGTCTTGAAAACGAAGCGCAGTATTTTGCAATATTTCATATTCGTTGTTCTGATCGCATCGGCCGTCGTCGCTTGCTCCATCCTGATCAACGTGGCACTCGGGTTTACCCCGATGGCGATCGCCACGATGTTTATCCCGACCGTCTTCTTGAATCAAGCGGTCTCCACCGCGATCCTGGGGCCGTTTTTGCTCAAATTGCTGTATCCGTTCGTCAAACGGGCAGGACTGTACCGCGGACGCGTCTATGGCAGCGACCTGCTGCCGGTTGAAGAAGGCGGGCTGCGTCCGTGAACGGAAAGCCGCTGCTGAGGCTGGACGATGTGAGCTGGCAGTATGAGAGCGGCAGACGGCCGGCTTTGTCCAACCTTACGCTGTCCCTCTATCCGGGGGAGGTAGTGGGCATCGTCGGCCCCTCGGCAGCCGGGAAAACGACGCTTCTGCTGGCTCTGTCCGGGCTGATCCCGAGCAATTACACCGGCCATTTCTCCGGCAAGCGAGAGGTGGAAGGGGAGCTGGGCATCGTCTTTCAAGACCCGGAGACCCAGTTTATCGGTTTGACGGTCGAAGAGGAAATCGCCTTCAGCCTGGAAAACAGCGGGCGCCCGGATGAGGAAATCGCGCAGCGGATTGATGAGGTCCTGCGGCTGGTCGGACTGGAGGGATTTGCGCCGCGATCCCCCTTTGAACTGTCGGGGGGAGAAAAACAGCGCGTGGCCATCGCTTCTGCCCTGGCCCATCGCCCGCAGATCCTGCTGTTGGATGAGCCTACCTCGGAGCTGGATCCCAAGGGGGCGAAGGACGTGTTTCACTTGCTCCAGAGGCTCAAGCAGGAGCAGGAGATCGCCATCGTCGTCTCCTCGCATGCGACCGAGGAACTGGCACAGTTTTGCGATCGCGTCTTGCTGATCGCGGACGGGCGGATCGAGCTGGACCTGCCCACCCGTCCGTTTTTCGGCGAGATCGAGGAGCTGGAGCGGCACGGCATCCTCATACCCGACGCTGTTTTGCTGTATCAGGAACTCTGCCGGGCGCATCTTTTGCAGAAGCGGGAGGAAGGCGTCCCGCTCCATGTGGAGGAGTTGGCCGCATGGTGCCGTGAAGAGGGCATCGGCCCGGGCGGGAGGAAGCAAACATGAACGAACTGATCCGCTTTGATCACGTCTCTTATGGCTACAGCGCCCAAAAACAGGTGCTCCAACATATTTCCCTGTCGGTTTATCAAGGCGATTTTATCGCGATCATCGGCGGGAATGGTTCCGGGAAGACGACGCTTGCAAAGCACTTCAATGGTCTCTACAAGCCAACCGAAGGGACGGTTACGGTCGCCGGCCGGGATACCCGGTCGCTTTCGGTGGCCGAGTTGTCGCGCTTTGTGACGTATTGTTACCAAAATCCCGATCATCAGATTTTTCAATCAACCATCTACGAAGAAGTGGCATTCGGCCCCAAAAACATGGGCCTCTCCGGCACGGAGCTGGAGGAGCGCGTGACCGAGGCGCTCCGGGCGGTGGGTTTGGAGCAGATGCGGGAGGCAGAGCCGTACTTTTCGAGCAAAGGCACCCGGCAAAAAATTGCGGTCGCTTCGATTCTGGCCATGAAACCGGAAGTGATCGTGCTGGACGAGCCGACGACAGGCCTGGATCATCGGGGGGTCCGGGACATTATGGAGCTGCTCAGGCAGCTGCACCGGGCCGGCCATACCATTATCGTAGTGACCCATGACATGAAGCTGGTGGCCGAATACGCATGGAGAGTGCTGGTCATGCATCAGGGGAGTCTTTTGTACGACGGCACGCCGCGCGAGGTATTCACCCGTCCGGATGTGTGGGAAAAGGCCCAGGTAGAGCCGCCGGCTGTCTATCGATTTGGGGTGGCGGCAGGCTGGAGTGCGCCTGTCCCGCTCACGATGGAGGAAGCCAAGGAACGGCTTGCGGAGGAGAGAGTCAAGCATGAAACATGCCCATCCTAGCTTTGTGCTGCTGTCCTTTATCCTCTTGGGGACATTGCCGTTTCTATTCCAGGACCCGCGCTTTCTCGCTGCGGCCCTATTGATCAATGTTCTCTTGATCGCCAAACTGGGCTGGAATCGCTCGATGGTAAAGGGGTATCTCCTGATCGGTGGAGTCGGGGCCGTCTTTGCCGCCATCACTTGGCTGCCGTTCACAAACCTGGGCAAGCCTTACTGGAGCAGTACGATTCCCTGGATCGGCTATCCGGTTCAAATCACGGACACAGGTGTTCTCTGGGCGCTGGGGATGGGGCTCAGGCTGGCAAATGTCGCGCTGCTGTCGATGTACTATCTGTTCCAGTCCAGTCCCCGGGAGATTGCCATGGGGCTGCGGGGGCTCGGCCTGCCGTTTTCCATCAGCTACATGCTGTCGCTGATCTTCCGCTTTATCCCTCTGGTCAAGCGCGATTTGGCGACGATCC